>JAZQEH010000077.1:0-49510 GCA_045538895.1 Eubacteriales bacterium | reverse complement strand
TCTCTACCGTACACATGTACGCCGACGAAACAAAAATCCAAAAATCTGCCTGCGTTTCTCACCCTCTGGTCAGCCTGATGACTTTGTCATCAGGCTGAAACCGACTCGTATGAGTCGGTTTTTTGCTTAAGATTTTGCGAGGTATTCACTCGGTGACGTTCCGGTAAGCTTTTTAAAGTTCTGATAAAATGATTGCATATTGGAAAAACCGACTTTTTCGGCAATTTCGGCAGTGGGATATTTGCCGAGCATAGATATTGCTTTGTTGATACGGACTATATTAAGATATGAGTTAAAACTGCATTTGAAGTTTTGATTAAACAGAGAAGAGAAGTAGCACGGGTTATATCCAAGTGCTTTTGAAAGGGATTTTGAAGTCAGTTTTTCCGGATAGTGCTTTTGAATGTAAATCAAGACCTCGGCAGAGAAATTAGTTTTCGATTTTTCAACGTTTTTTACAAGTGGAAGATTCTTTATACACATAGCCAGAATATATGTGTAGATGCTTTGCTTCAATAGCGGCATATCGCAGTTTTCAAGCATGCACATATGGGTGAAAATATCAGCCGCCACGTCTTTATTCTTTATAACAAACTCCGAGAATTTTTTATCGGCAAGTTCTTTTTCCAGAATGTCGCTATATGCAATAGGCATTACTACGCAGAGGGCTTTGTGAGTTTTGACAGCTGGGTATATGTGCGGTTCGAGAGGCGGTACAAAAAGGAGTTCTCCCTCTGCAAGCGTAGACTCCTCGCCACTGATAACGATAGGTTTCGGGGTATTGATACAGTATATAAGCTCTATAGCTCTATGAAAATGCAGATTTGAAAGGCATCTGCCAAAACGAAAGTATTCTTCATTATCTCTATGCATCTGGTACACCATAATTCTCACCTCGTTTATATTATAAACGAAAACTTTTTTAATTTCAAGGTTGTTTGTGGCTTAAAAGTAGACTAATCATCTAAATATTTTTTATAAAATGATAAATGTTATTTATTTTTTCCATGCGGTATGCGTGGTAATATAAAAATGAAAGAATTATATATGGAGGTATTCTATGTCAATTTTTGATACTTCTGTTTTTGAGATGAATCCCAAAGCAGACGAGCGTTTTGTTGTCAAAGGTGAAAAATACCGTTTTACCGTGCTTACAGAACAGATTCTGCGTCTTGAATACAGTCCGAGCGGCACTTTTGAGGACAGAGCCACAAGGCTTGCTTTTAACCGAGCGTTTGCACAGCCGGAATATGAGAGTTATTTTGAAGACGGATTTTTACATATTGTAACGAAATATCTGCATCTTACATATGATGAGAAGCCGTTTTCCAAAACAGGTTTGCAGATTTCGGTAAAGGCAACAGAGCGATATCAGGCACAGTATTGGTTTTACGGCAGAGAGCTTCCGCATAATTACGGCGGTACGGTACGCACTCTTGACGGAGTAAACGGTGCTATTGCGCTTCCTGACGGACTTATAGGCCGAACAAGAGCGTTCTGTCTGCTTGATGACAGTAGGACTATCGCAATCGGCGAAGACGGCTGGCCCGTACCCGTTACGGAAGAGGGAAGAATAGACCTCTATTTCTTTGGCAACTCGCAATCGCCTGAAGCGTGTATAAAGGATTTTTATAAGTTGTCTGCTCCCGTCCCGCTTCTTCCAAGATTTGCACTTGGTAACTGGTGGAGCCGTTATTACAAGTATACTGCCGAAGAATACCTTGCACTTATGGATAAATTCAAAGAAGAAAATATTCCTTTAGCTGTTGGTATTGTAGATATGGATTGGCATATTACAAAAGCGGCGGACGGAGTTAGAAAATGGACGGGATATACGTGGAACAAGGAGCTTTTCCCAAATTACAAAGAGTTCCTTTCCGATTTGCATGAACGTTCTATAAAAACGGCACTTAATCTTCATCCGAGAGAGGGAATTTTAGCAGATGAGGTTCAGTATTCCGACATGTGTGATGCCCTTGGCAAGGAGAAAAACGGCAAACCCGTTGAATTTGACGTTTCGGACCGTGAATTTATGCAAAACTATTTTGAGAAGGTCCTTAATCCGTATGAAAATGACGGTGTAGATTTCTGGTGGGTTGACTGGCAGCAGCCGGGTGGCTCTAAAATCGACGGATACGATGCACTTTGGATGCTCAATCACTGTCATTACCTTGATGGCACAAGGAATGGCAAGCGTGCATTGAATTTCTCCCGTTATGCAGAAATAGGCTCTCACCGTTATCCCATAGGCTTTTCGGGTGATACCGTAATTTCATGGGAGAGCTTGCAGTTTCAGCCCTACTTCACTGCAACCGCTTCAAACGTCGGTTTTTCATGGTGGAGCCATGACATAGGCGGCTTTAAACCGGGAATCAGAGATGCTGAGCTTTATACACGTTGGGCACAGCTCGGTGTATTCTCACCGATAATGCGACTTCATTCAACGCCCCATCAGTTTGTTTCAAAAGAGCCTTGGAAATGGGGCGAAGAGGCATTCCACATAGTCGGCGACTTTATGCGGCTACGTCACCGTCTTATACCGTATATCTTTACAATGATGTACCGCAATCACGAAGATGGGATACCGCTTGTGCGTCCTATGTATCACACGCATCCGCTTGCAGGAGAAGCGACGGAGCTTAAAAACGAGTATTGGTTCGGCTCGTCGCTGATTGCTGCACCGATAACCTCAAAGCGTGATGCCGAAAGCGGACTTGCAAGTGCTAAGGTATGGCTACCCGAGGGCACGTATATTGATTTCTTCAGTGGCAGAGCATATAGCGGAAATAAGAAGTTCACGGCATACCGTAAGCTTGATACGTTCCCTCTGTTTGCAAAAGCAGGAGCGATAATTCCGCTTGCAAATGACGGTGTTAAAAACGGTACCGACAACCCCAAAAAAATAGAACTTCGTGTATTCGGCGGTGCAGACGGTTCGTTTACAATGATTGAGGACAATGGCGGAATAAAGGACAAAAACATTGTTTGCCGCACGGATTATGCCTTTGCTTACGGTGAGGAGGCAACACTTACAATTACTTCACCCCTTGCCACCGAGGATATACCGGAAAAGCGTGAATACACGGTTTCGTTTGTTGCGTTTGAGTCACCCGAAAAGGTGCTTATTGACGGAAACGAGCTTGGCTTTAAATACGATGCAAAAACGCACACGGTAGTTACCATTCCATTTGTTGTAAATGAAAACTCAACCGTTTCGGTAACGGTTAAAACAAGCGGCAAACTTCCCGAAAACGAGGTAAAAGAAACCTCTTTTGAACTTCTTTCAAGCGTAAACGGTTTACCTGCTATGACACTTGAAGCACTCAACCGCATTGTAAATAAAAATGACAATGCAGCATCCCGTGCAATGGAGGTTCACAATATTGTTAAAAACGAATATCTCAAGGGTGCACTTATCGAAATTTTATCTGCATTTTAAAGGAGAAATACAATGAAAAAAGTAATCATATTCCTACTTATGCTATCTCTTCTCACCTTGTCGGTTTTTGCAGTTACGTTGGATAGCAGTATAGACTCTGCTGAGGAATTTCTTTTGCTGATGAACACTCCGTCAGCGTGGAGCGGAGACTATACTTTGTCAAAGGAAATAGACCTTAAATCCTGTGATGGACAGGCTGCAATCGGAACCGTTGATAATCCTTTTTCGGGTAGCTTCGACGGTAAGGATCATAGCATTAAGGGCATCAAACTCGAAAACTCCACACTTCCTGCGTTCGGACTTTTCGGTTATGTGGATGCTGCTACTATCAAAAACCTTACTACATACGGCTCTGTTTCTTCAACAGAGGCGTCAGGCTCTGGTGTTGACACGGCGGGCACCGGTTCTATTGTAGGTTGCGCATGGGGAAAAACTACTCTTGAAAACCTCACAAACTACTGCACTGTAAGCGGTATAAATAAGGTTGGCGGCATTGTCGGCGGTGTGCATTCCAATTCATCAACCGGCGACCAGACCAAGGTTATCCGCAATATTAAAAACTACGGTAATGTCAGCGGTGAAACAATGCTTGGCGGTATCGTTGCAAGAGCAATTTCTTCTTCGCAGGATATTACAATTACCTATGAAAATCTATATAACAAGGGCGATATTACCGCTACTGTTACTTCGGGCAGTTATTACGGAGGCATCGTTGCGCTTGCATCTTCAAATGCTTCACCCGTAAGCTTTACTAACTGTCAGAATGACGGTAATATGACAACTCCCGGCCGTACAGGCGGTATTGTAGGATTTATCCGCAATTATTCAACCAAGCCGGAAAAGCTTGTATTCAAAAACTGTATTAACAACGGCAGCATTACGGCAAGCGGCGGTTATGTCGGCGGTATAATGTCCTATTGCGGCAATAGTGGCACAACTGCATACAGGGGTACTTTTGAAAACTGCTATAGCGCAGGTAAGATAATTACAACCGCAACAAATTATGTCGAGCCTATCGGCGGTGTTATCCGCAACTGTGAAATAGTTGACTGCTTCTATGCAAACGGTGTTGGCGGTACTGCCACACACGGTATTCTTATAACCGATGAAGCAGACCTTGCTGCAAGACTTACCGAAGATGAGGGCTGGATAATAAACGCCGGCGTTCCCGAACTTTATGTTTATCACACTCACACTCTCGGCGACTATATTTCAACTAACGGTGCCGGTCACTGTAAGACCTGCTATTGCGGCTATGAAACCGAGCTTGAGGCACATACTTTTGAAAATACTATTTGCACAGTGTGCGGTGCTTCATCATGTGCACATGACGGAACTTCAACCTTCAAGAGCACAAAAGTAGCGGCAACATGCGTAAGCGGTGGAATTGATATACATATATGCGAGCTTTGCAAGCAGGATATTGAGGTCGCAAGCGAAAAAGATATGGACAACCATAGCGGAAATATTGTACTTTCGGCAACTGCGGTTTCGGGTAAAGCAAGCTACGTTTGCTCCGACTGCGAACATGTTTACGTTTCCCGCAGCGAAATAAAAGTATATGTTTCTGCAAACGGCGTGTCAGAATTTACCGAAGATAACATTACCACAGTCGGCAGCTCCGATACTCCTTTTGCAAACTTTACCGATGCAATGGTATATGCGGCAGCCGTTGCAAATGACGGTGTAAAAGTTAATGTTTATATTCTTGACAGTGCGACTGTTCCTACGGGGTACGTTTCACCCGATTATAAAGGTCATATAACAATAAGCGGCGGCGTACTGAATACTGCAAATCAGTTCACCCTCGGCGGTGCTTTGACCGTTGAAAGCATTACAATCACTCCGTCAAAAGCAACCGTTTTTGAGGCACGGGGAAATAAGCTTGTAATGGGTGAAGGCATAAATATGGGCAACAGTACGGCTATGTATGTTGTCGGCGGCTGGGACTCACACTTTTCTTCTACGGGCGACGTGCCTTCGCACGGTTACTCTACCGACGTAACCATACGTTCAGGTAAATATAGCTATGTAAGCGGCGGCAACCGTGATATGAAAGCGGAATACCGTGGCGAAATAAAACTCACCGCAGGTGCAACCGCTCCCACAGACACGCTTACAGTTACAAAGATTCTTTGCACCGCATCGCTCGGCGATGACTATGCTACTGATGCAAAGCTTACCCTCACGATTGACGGTTCCATAAACTTTGCAGGTACGGGTATTTTATACGTCTTAAGCGGTTCTCAAAGAGGAGAGAGATGTAATTTTGATGCAGACGTTTACCTGAAAGGTAAAATCGCAAACTACATCGGCGTGAGATACCACGGTAACTACACGGCTGATCTGTATGTTGACACAAGTCTTGACGGAATCGACAAAACAGTTGCCGACATTATGCAGGGAGAGGCAAAGCTTCACCCGATAGGCGACTTGGAAACTGCAACCGTAAAGGATATTGATTCTGTATTCGGCGAAAAAGGAATACATACTTTTACGTTCGGAAATGTGCGAATTACCGTTCTTTCGGACACAGTGGTGCGAGTTGAAGAAAACCTCGGAGGCGGATTTGTTGACAAGGCAACGCTTATAGTTCCAAACCGTGAAAAGTTCGGCGGCGCATGTGTTGCAACAGGTGTGGATAATGGCACCGCAATAATCAAAACCGAGTCGCTTATTATCAATCTTCCCATAGATAACGCAAGTGCCGATGATGTTAAAATCTTTGATAAAGACGGAAACGTTTTGTTCGACTTCTATAATTCCTATATGCACGGCTTTTACTCATCGTTGCCCGAGCCGGCGGACACTCCCGATACATATGTTCTTGTTGACAATGGCATAATTCCCGCCGGTGCTATGGTTTATAGCGGTAGCGAAGAAAAGGATAGCGGCTGGACCGTCAGCGACAATATTGATTACTATGTGGTTGCAACAAATGGTGACAGTGCAAAACTTCGCCGTGATTTTGTAACTCTTACCGGCAGTACCGCTATGTCGGATATCAAGTTCTATGGCTCGTGGTACTCCCGCTGGTCAAAATTCACCGCAGATGAAAAACTTGCAATGATTAAAGAATACCGTGACCATAGTATTCCGCTTGATGTAATAATCATTGATACAGAGTGGCGAGCAAACACTGACGGCACAGGGTACGAAACGAACTCCGACCTCTATCCCGATATGGAGGGCTTCCTTGCCGAAGCCGAAAAAGCGGGTGTTTACGTTCTTTTTAATGACCATACGCACAATACGTCAAGTACCATCCTTACTCCTGCCGAGTTTAAGTGGCAGTGCGCAAACATCTCGATGCTTATGGAGATGGGACTTGACGGCTGGTGGTATGACCGTAACTGGTCGTATACAATAAAGTCACCTTATACAAACGTGCTTTATTCAACGCTTGGTCAGGTGCTATATAACGACACCATGGCTGCCTATCATGACGGTGCAAAGCGTGTGCTTATGCTCACTAATGCAGATTGGCTTCGCCACGGATTTATCGAGGGTAATCCTTCGGTAATCGGCCACCGCTATGGCATGCAATGGTCGGGCGATATTTACGGCGATTCACTTCAGCTTGGCAGAGAAATCGAAAACACCGTTGTTGCAGGCGTGGTAGGCGGTAGCTCATACGTTTCGGCTGACCTTGGCGGATTCAGAAACAATGATACGGTTTCTGAATACGCATTTATCCGTTGGATGCAGTTCGGTGCTTTCGCATCGGCACTCCGCGTACATTCGGATATAAATCCTAAAAATCCGCACTATCCGTGGAGCTATACCTCTGTTGCTGAAACTGCGGTTCGCAATTATTTCAATATGCGCTATCACCTTATGCCGTATATCTACACTCTTGCATACGAAAACCATGAAAGCGGTATGCCGCTTATCCGCCGACTCGATTTCCATTATCCGAAGTATGAGGAGTCAAAGGATAATACACAATATCTTCTCGGCGGAGACGTTCTTGTTGCACCGTATAACGGAAATGCAGGAGACGGTACTGAAATTGTTCCGTCAGCATGGCTTAAGAACTCAAAAGGCGAAAACGGACTTGATGCCGCATACTACAATGTTGAGGGTGTAGCAAAGGATAAGTATTTTGACGGCACTCCTGCATATACGGAAACCGTTTCCGAGGTCAATAATTTCTGGGATCAGTGGGGACCTAATGGCGTCAAAGCGGATTACTTTGCTGCACGCTATACAGGTACGATAACCCCCGAAATTGACTGCTATATAGGACTTGTTGTTGATGACGGCGGCAGAGTTTATATCAATGGCGAACTCTGGTCGGGAACATGGTCAAATAAGTTTGCAGACGCAGAGGTAAATACCGAAAAATATCTCAAAGCAGGTGAAACCTACGATGTTGTTGTTGAATACTATGAAGCCGCAGCAAAGGCACAGCTTTACTTTGTATATGATGAGGTAACTGAAGCTGATGAGTCTACACGAAGCGTCTTTATCCCCGACGGCGAGTGGATAGACGTATTTACGGGCGAAGTAATAGAAGGACCTAAAACCGTTTCTGTTACAAAGGATGTGTATTCTTCACCTATCTATGTACGCAAAGGTGCACTAATTCCTACTGCGGTAGTTGTATCACCCATGACAAATGCAGATTGGCAGAATGTTTCGCTAAATCTCTACGGTTTTGGAGAGGGAAGTGCTACGCTTTATGAGGATAACGGAAAGACAGAGGATTATCTCGACGGAAGCTACAGAACCACGGATATGACCGTAGCCACCAAAGACGAAATCACTACTGTTACAATTTCTGCGGCAAACGGCACTTTTGAAACCGATTATACAGGAAGAAATATAACACTTCGTGTTCATTCCGATACACCTGTTACAAGCGTACTCGTAGACGGCAGACTCGCTACGGTTACAAAGGTAGAAAAGGATGTTGCGGCAATTCCTTTTGCAAATGGCGGTGCAAGTCCCGCAAGCGACGTTTACGAAATAAGCTTTACTGCATCGCTTGCGGATGAGCATACGGTAATCGTTTCTACATCGGAAGAACCTTTGAAGCCTACCGTCATTGACGGAGATGCAGACTGTGACGGTACTGTCACAATAGCCGACGTTCTTGTTATCATAAGAGCTGTAGTTAACGGTACATCTGTGCCAAATGCGGATCTTGACAAAGACGGGGAAATAAGTCTTATTGACGTAATCAAGGTGCTTAAATCAATAGCAAAATAATTTAAAAAGTCCGTGAGTATCAGTTATTGGCATGGTATTTGTGCAGAGTAAAACATTTAAAAAGACAAAAAAAATAAGATTTTTTACATAATTATTGTACTTGTTAACTCATGCTTATTTGTGCTATACTATTCATAGTGATTGTTTTATATCAACTTTACAGAATTTAAAAAGAGGTATTGCTATGTTAGAACAATGGACTAAAGAACAAGCTTGGGAATGGTACAACAATCAGCCTTGGATCCGTGGATTTAACGGTTATCCTTCAAACTGCGTAAACCGCATTGCAATGTGGCAGCAGTATAAGCATGATGAGGTAATCAAGCAGGTTGAATACGAGTTTGAACTCGCACAGAAGACCAGACTCAATGCAGTACGAGCAATAATTCAGTTTGAGGTTTGGTACTACGAGCATGACAGCTTTATGGCAAATCTCGAAGAGTATATTACACTTGCTGACAAATACGGCCTTAAGGTAATGCTTACTATCGGTAATGACTGTACAGTACCTAAGGAACTCTTCATCCCTGCTAAATTCGGTGAACAGAACGTTGACTGGGGTTATCACAGCGGTATTTTCCGCGGACCTCACGCAGGCGGATACACCACTCACGGTTACATGGTACCTGATGAGCCTGATATGCAGCCTCATTTCTTCGAAATGGTAGATGAGATTGCTGCAAAGTATGCAAAGGATGACAGACTTCAGATTTGGGACGTTTGGAATGAGATTTCCAACGGTAAGAGAGGCGATCTCTCTGTTCCTATGATGGAAAAGTGCTTTGAAATTATCCGTTCGCACGATCCTATTCAGCCTTTGACTGCTGACGTATGGGCGTATAATCCCGCTGACCTTGAGCCTTCTACTCCTGCTCAAAAGCGCGCACTTGAGCTTTCCGATATTATCACCTTCCATTACTACGGTTCTTTCCAGACTATGGTACGTCTTATTGAGAAGCTTAAGGAGGATTGGGGCAGACCTGTTATCAATAACGAGTGGCTCAATCGTATTACCCATAACAACGTTGACGAGATTTTCCCGCTCTTCTATCTTGAAGAGGTTGGTTCTTATCACTGGGGACTTATTCAGGGCTTCTCGCAGACATATGAGCCTTGGGGCGTATATAACAAGGAGATTGAGGATCCTGACTATGCCGGTCCTCACGATCTTACCAAGTTCCAGCATGACCTCTACCGTTTCAACGGCAGACCTTACATCGCAAAGGAAATCAAGATTATTCAGCAGTTTGCAGACCTTGCAGATAAGCGCTTTGCTAAGAGACAGTCTGAAAAGAAATAAAAGATTAAATGTTTTAGCATTATGATATGCACCCCAAAGGCTAAGTGCCTTTGGGGTGCATTTTTGTTTTTGTCAGATGATAAGACGTAAAACAGTCAAGGTGTGCAGATGTAAAAGCAGAACTTGAAAAGCATGATAATACCCCTGCGGCTTGGTCACGTGAAGCCGTCGAATGGGCGGTTGATAACAACCTAATTATCGGCGATGAAAATGGGGACCTTGCCTTGCGTGGCGAAGTGACAAGAGAACAACTGTGCGTATTTATAAAACGCCTTTATGACTTTATAAAAGAATAACTCTGTTACCGCGTAGGGGTGTTTACATGGTAATTGGGTTTTTAAATTCAGTTGATAAACTTTGATTTGTTATAATATTTTATATTTCTTTTGCAGTGCCTGACTTTGGTGAGGTATATCAAAAACACATAAAACGGTATA
Source organism: Eubacteriales bacterium (assembly GCA_045538895.1). Lineage (GTDB taxonomy): Bacteria > Bacillota > Clostridia > Oscillospirales > CAG-272 > UMGS902. The sequence goes on along the minus strand of JAZQEH010000077.1, from coordinate 39,120 downwards.
AAAAAAGCGTAAAAGTTAGGATGTTTTTTTGCATTGACTTGTGGACATTATTGTTATACCATATAATTGATATATTGTATAAAAACACAAATAAAAAGCGGTTTTTATATATACAAATTTAACAAATGTTTTTCAAAGGAGATGCGTTAAATGAAGAAGTTTATAGCATTGGTTTTCTGCATTTTGCTTGTTGCGACATTATCTGTATACGCCTATGCCGCATCAGTAAAAACTCTCACCGTTATAACGGAAACTTCCACTTCGTCAACTAAGCTTTCTTCGCTGAACGTCAGCAAAGAAGGGCTTTTCTGCGGTTGGTTTACAACGTCGTCAGCGGCAAAATCGCTTGATACAACCAAGGCTGCAAAAGACGGCTATGCAGGTACCGTTTACGGTGCCGTAATTCCATTTACAGACGAGCAGCTTGAGGTCGTTGACGTAGAGATGCGTACTACCGAGCCGTACGGCATTCGTTTTATTGCCCGTATAAATAAGCCTTTGATGAAAACTCTTCAGAATCTCAATGTGAAAAACTGCAAAGGCGTTAACGGCACGCTTACCCCGAGAACCGAGCACGATACCGGAATCGGTTACGGCATGGTTCTTGCATTGGATGCATCGTATACCACTCCTATCACTAAAGCGAGCGGCAAAAATGTTACTGCCGGTGTAACCGTTGCAGGTGTAAACACCTTTGCAGAGGACAGCGCAAGCCTTACATATACCGCTACGGTTTTGGGTATTGATTCGGCATCGCTTTGTAAAGAAATCGCTGCACGTCCGTATATCACGTATGCAGATGCAAACGGAAATGAGCGCACGGTTTACTTTACACAGAAAAACAGTATGAACGGTGCATATAGTTCCAGCATTTATACTGTTGCAGAGATGGTTGCAAATGATACCTCGGCAACCTCGGCACAGAAAACCGTGGCTAACGATCTCATTGCTTCGTACACCGGCGGTTATATAGCGACTCTTACTACTATAGATAAACTCAATCTTTCCTCGGTGGAGAACAGTGCGGATAACGATAATGCGTACGTTGAATTTGATATCAGTACGCTGGTGACACTTGATGAAACCGACCACTATTCCTATCAGAGTGCGTTTTATCCCCGTGTAACAAAGGTAAGGGATGACCTTTATATGATGACGTATATGCGTTATCAGACGGGCGACCATCTTTTCTGTGTAACAAGTACAGACGGTGTAAATTGGGGTACTCCGAGCTTTATTTTTAATATGAACGAAAATGCTTTCACCTACGAAACAGGCTCGCTCGAAGGAACTGCGGACGTATATCTTGCAGCAAACGCTGACCACTGTTTGCTCGATGACGGTAGTGTTTTGTGCGTATATTCTGTTCGTCCGTGCATTGCTTATGCCAAAAAAACTGAATACTCAAATCTTAACCGTATTGAGATAATTAGAGGTACTGTTAATTCAAACGGATATCTCATCTGGAGTGAACCCACTCCGATATACTACGGGGAGAACTGGGAGCCTGAGATAATCAAGCGTGAAAACGGCACTATTGAGATTTATTTTACTCACATTGCTCCTATGCTTCAACTTTACGGATACCATAGTGCAATCCGTTCAAGCGGCGTAGGTATGCTTTCTTCAACTGATAACGGTGTAACATGGACACCCAATGTTACTGCAAATTCAACTACTTTTGCGGCAAAACGCGTATATCAGTACAGTGCAGGTGATTTTACAGTAAATAGTGGTGAAACCGTCGAATTTTTCAACGGACAGATGCCCGGTGTAGTTGAACTTACAAACGGCAAACTTATGCTTGCGGTTGAACAAAGAACAGTTAGTCGTACATCAATGAAACTTGGTGCCGCATGGTCCGAGGCGAACGGTGTATGGAAGGAACTTGCTGTTGACGAAGCTGGACCGTCCACCACACAGGGAGACATAATTACCGGTGCCGGACCGACACTTTCTCGCTTTGAATCGGGTGAGGTTCTTCTCACCTATAACTCATCCTCGCTCATGAGAATGAAACTCCTCAACAAGACCGGAACAAATATTGCAACCGCTTCGGTTCTTACTCCTTTCCAGAATGAAGCTGCAGGCTTCTGGAGCTTCTCAACCGTTATTGATTCTCATACAGTAATGGCGGGAATGGCACACAAGAAATATGCAGGTTTAGAGTATGAAACCACAACTGATTCAAGCGGTAACGAAACCACAATTCTTCACAATACGATTGTTCTTGGTAAATTCAGACTCAATCATACTATTAATGCAACTAAAAAGACTGTGAACCTTGACGGCAATCTTAAGGATTGGAAGTATATTGACGATGCACTCTTTGTAGGAAGTCAGAGATCGGCACTTCAGTCAACATACCGCTTTGCGTATGACGATGACTATATTTATATTGCAATCGACCGCAAGGACAATGCATACGAAAGCGGCGACTACAACTATGTTAATATTGCAGCCACAGGCGTAGAGAAAAAGATAACTATAGGTAACGAAGTATATACAGATCTTGCCGGAGTTACATTTAAAAACGCAGGTGTTTCAGGTGGCAGAACATATGAAATTCGCCTTGACAGAAAAGCACTTGGTCTCACAGGTGAGTTTATCCGTGTTTCCCCCGGTTTTGTTGATGTTGCAACCGGTATAGATGACCGCATTAACGGCACTTCGGATACGGATGCTTCAACTTGGATAAAGGTAAACCTTAAGTAAAGGAGAAAAGCTGTGAAAAGAGTTATATCATTTCTTTTATCTATTGCAATGCTCTGTATGCTTTCTGTTTTTGCAGCAGCGTATGAGGGTGAAAACTACGTACTGTTTTCAACTACCGAAGTTGATTTTCCGGCAAATCAGCATATCTCCGGAGATTCCAACGGTGACGGAAAAGTAAATGTGTTTGATGTTATTACAAGCCTCAAATATATTTCCGGCGACATAGCAGGTTCCCGTTATGACAGCATTGATACAAATTATGACGGAACTGTCAATTTGGTAGATACAATGCTTATCATCAAGCACATTTTGGGTGAAAATGTAGGACTTGGTAAAGTCGTAGGATAAGAAAGGAGAAAACGCATGAAAAAATATTCAAGAATACTCCTTATCACTGCACTTTCGGTATTGCTTGTCAGCATATTTGCATTCTCCGCAAGTGCGGCGACTTACACAATTGACAGTGCTGCGGATTTTAAGACGTATTTTTATGACAGTTCTCTTTGGGGCGGTAATCATACCTATAATATTACCATAGACAGCATTACCCTTACAGGTACACAAACACCTATAGGTAATAACTCTACCCCTTTTAAAGGTACAATTAACGGCGATGCTGACGGAAACGGTGTTCAGTGTACTATCAGCGGTATCAATGTCTCCACATCTACCGCTTATACCGGATTTTTTGGTGCTGCTGCAAACTCTACCTTTAATGACCTTATCTTAAAGGGCAGCGTAAAATCTACATATAAGGGTACTACCTCCGAAGCTAACGGTATTGTAGGCGGTCTTCTCGGACGCTCAAGAGGTAATCTTACAGTTAAAAACGTTGACTCATATCTTACCGTTACTTCAAACGGTAGTGCAGTCGGCGGTATCGTAGGTCAGGTTTGTATGAATACCTCGGGTTGTGCTATTCGTATTGAGGCTTCAACAAACCAAGGCACCGTAACCGGTTTTAAGCATGTCGGCGGTATTGTAGGTCGTGTAGGCGGTGCTGATACAACACACAGCTTAAAGGGTACTGTTACTATCCATAACTGTAAGAATACTGCGGCGGTGACCGCTACTGAGGCGGCAGTTGGCGGTATCCTCGGCTATTTTGATTATCGTAATACTGCTGACCTTGCAACACTCAATGTAACGTATTGCTCGAATATCGGTTCGGTAACGGGTAGCAACCATGTCGGCGGTATTATGGGCTTGCATCTTGCTTCGACGCAAAAATATAATACCGCTCTCAAGATGAAGGTGCTTCACAATCGTGGAGAGATTAATTCTACGGCAACATCGTCTTACAGAGGTGCTATAGTTGGTTGTATCTATGTTCCTTTGCTTGATGCTGCTACCAATGAGCCGCAAAACATGTTTACTCTTGAGGATTGGCAACATGTAGGACTTGATACCGGAGAGGGACTTGTCGGTATTATCGGCAAACCCGGTACAAACCAAGCTGCTGCGGAGATTACTATTTTGCGTGCCTATAATATGGTAGGTAAGCAAATCTTGCGTTCTAAGGATACCATCAGCGGTACGGTTGCATTTAACTCCAACAACGTTACGCTCAACACCTGCCGTAATGTAAATTCAAGTGAGTCAGCTATGGCAAGCCTTGACAGTTCAAGCGACCTTTGGACTACCAATTCAGGTACCGGCATTGTAACACTTGCAGCGTACACTCACCCTTCGCATACATATACCTCTGCTTCTCCCTGTGTATGTACATTCTGTCTTACCGGGGGAAACCATAAATATTCTGATTATGTATGGAAATATGACTCTGATGCAAAGAAATACCACATTACATGTGTTTGCGGCGAGGTATACACCGAGCAGATCGCGCCTCCTGTAGTATACGTAGGTACCGGTGGCAGCGATTCCAAGGACGGTATGTCGAGAGCAAACAGAGTTCTCACACTCAAAGAGGCTGTAAGCCGTCTTGTAAATACGGGCGGTACTGTTGCTATATGCGGTCAGCTTCCTATAGATAGCGATATTTATCTCCCTACCTGGAAAAATACAATTACCTTTACTGCGGATAATTCCAGCGGAAACACTTCGTTTAACTCAAATGGCTACGTTCAGGCAGGACTTCTTATAAAAACAATGGACGTCCAGCTCCAACTTAAAGGTAATGCAATATTTGATGATATTCTCTTTAAAGCGAATGATTCAAGCAATTACCGTATTATTATTTCTGCAAACTGGTATAACCTTGAGATGAAGCATGTTCGTGCGATGAATAACGCAACATGTTATATCATTGCCGGAACGTATGGAGAAACTGCGTCTTCAACAACCCTTACTGCAACTAAAAATACCAGCATTAAGATTGACGGCCCAAGTTTAACAGACTCTTTTGCAAGTAGTGTCGGTTATTTCTACGAGCGAATTGTGCTTGGTAGTTCGCCTCTTGAAACCGTTACCATAAAAAACAAGACGGTAACTCTTACTGTTCAGGACGGCTATAAGACTGCATCGGCTACCGAAAGAACCGAGCCTGCGCTTATTTATTTCTTGTATGCTATGTCTACAGCAGACAGAATTCAGACTGTGTATACAGAAAACTGTACCAGCAACGTATACTTCAATGATAATTCTATGGTTCATGCTTTCGCTACCGGTTCACAGAATGTCGGCGAGGCAGGTACAGAAACATTTGTTAATCCCGACGGTACAAAGGAGACCATTACATTTACCGACGGTAATGCATACCTCGATAAGCTTAATGTTTATTTCAACGATAACTCCAACATCACCGACGGTTTAACCTCAAACAAAAAGGCTCTTAACAAGCCTGACGCAACTTCAAAAGATAAGATCTTCGAAAATTTAGGTAGATTTTATGTACTTAATACCAAGAATACTACCATAAAGATTTCCGACGAGGATGGATTTGATGAGTACACGGGTGAGGGAACACGTAGCATACCTCTTTATCACAATCTCTTCTTCTTTAGAAACGGAACGTTTGACTCATCAAGTATAACGGCAACCATTACCGCAGATTACGGTAGACACGGCTTCCTTCCCACTCTTGGTAATGATACTATTTTCGAAAGCGGTCCCGCAACCAGTAGGAACACTTATGCGTATACCCTTACACAAAGCATTGATCCCGAGTGTATATGGAATGACGGTGTTGTTACCACAGCACCCACTCCGAGCAAAGCGGGTGTAATGACATATACATGCACAATATGCGGCAGAACAAAAACAGGGCCCGTTTACCACGAGCATGAATATGTTGTAAATGAAGACGGCAGTTATTATTGCTATGACTTTGCAAATAACAAGGTTTGGACAGAGTGTACACTCACAGCTCCCACTACCTCCGTTTTTATTGCGGCAACACCCGTTACACATTGTAAAACCGTTACTCTTGATGTAACAATTACCGCAACAGAGGCGATTGCAGCTTCCGAATTCAAGGTAAGTGCTCCCGCAGGCTTTGTGCTCAAATCTGCGGATGTTAAACTTTCCGCTACTGATGCCGGCACAGGACTCACAGCAACAACTTCAGGCGGTACAACACTGCCTTACAGCGTTATGCTTGTACAAAACCCTGCGGTTGATGCTACCGTAGCTAAAACTGTTGTTGTAACCCTTACGTTTGATGTAAGTGCTGTTACACACAACGATGGCAAGGCTCACGTCGTAAAAGTTTACGATGCAGCAAGCTACAATACATCGGAGACCGAAATTGCAACTACTGCCGTTTCCGCTGAGGTAACCGTTGCTCATAAGAGTGCAGTAACTGAGGCAGTAGCACCCACATGTACCGAAACAGGCCTTACAGAAGGTCAGCATTGCTCCGTATGTAGTGAAGTGCTTGTAGCACAGGAAGTAGTTCCTATGCTCGGTCATACATGGAGCGATTGGGCAGATGTTGACGGAACAAACCACTCACGCACATGTTCTGCATGTGGTGAAATTGAAAGCGGAACCCATAGCTTTACAAACTGGAGTTCTGCAAATGACACCCAGCATACACGCACATGTATGGTATGCGAATATACACAGACCAGAACTCACACCGTTACGGTTCTTGTAACTGCGGCGGTAGCACCTACATGCGACAAAGACGGCTCTACTGCGGTATATAAGTGTATGCATTGTGAATATACACAGACTGCAGAGGTTGTACCCGCAACAGGCCATACCGAGGTAGTTGATGCGGCAGTAGCACCCACATGTACCGAAACAGGCCTTACCGAAGGTAAGCATTGTTCCGTATGTAGCGAAGTGCTTGTAGCACAGGAAGTAGTTCCTATGCTCGGTCATGACTGGGATGACGGTGTAGTAACCAAGAATCCTACTCTTGAAGAAAAGGGCATTGTTACATACACCTGTTCGGTATGTGGCGACACCAGAACTGAAGAAATTGAGCATATAGAAGTAACTCAGGGCTTCTATCTTGGCGTAACCCTTCGCAGCGAATATCTGCTTGAGTACATCGTTCCTGTTGAAGCTGAAGTTTCGGATTGCTGGATAATATTTGAAAAGAGCGGAGAAGAGCCGTCCACCGTATACCCCACAGAGGTAAACGGTATGTGGCGCTTTGAAGTTCCCGGTATTGCCGCAAAAGAAATGAACGACACCGTTTCCGGAACATATTACTATGTCAAGAATGATGTTCTTTATAAAGCAGCAACAAAACATCTCAATCTTGTAAGCTATTATGAAGTTATGGCAGACTATAGTGCCGAACTTGAACCGGTGCTTAACGCAATGTTCAATTACGGTGCAGCCGCACAGACTTACTTTGGTTATAATACAGAAAATCTTGTTACCGAGCACATTCCAACAGATGCGATAGTAGATTATACCATAACTGAAGTTGCCGTAGCGGATGAAACCGTTATAGGTGAAGCGGTAGAAGGTCAGCTCTACACTCCCGCCAGCATTTTTGCGACTCTTGAACAAAGAATATCAACGTCTATTAATTTTGAGGCTGTAGACGGTATTGATACAAACAATCTTGTATTCAAGGGTAGATATACAAATGTCAATGGTGCAGAATTATCAATCGAAGTTGGCGGAGAAAGTATGGACATTACAACAAAGGATGGAAAGACTTTCTTATGCGTAACGGTTGACACGATTGCAGCAAAGGATTTGCGTCAGGAATTTACAGGTGCTCTTTACATAGGCGATACTCAGGTATCACCTACTGTAACAACAAGCTTTGAGGCGTACGCAGCAAAGGCTATTGCCTCTGATGACATACCGCTTAAGGCGGTTTGCCGTGCAGCACTGGCTTATAGCGACGCAGCGGCTGAATATCTTAGAATTAAAGGAGAAGAATGATGAAATACATGACACCGTTAGCAGAGGTTATTGAGTTTGAATCTGTTTCAGTTCTTCTTATGAGTATTGAGATTACGATCGGTCCCGACGACGATAAGCTTCCTGATACACCAAGACCTCTTGGTTTGGATGATAGTGAATTTATAAATTTATTCCACTAAATTTAAACAAAGGCGCCGTATGAGCAAGATTTGCTTGCTCATACGGCACTTTTTTGTTAAATCACGTTTGGCACATAACTTCTTAAGAATGGAAGTAGGCAGTACTTACCGAAATAGGGAGGATATCGGTAATTGCCCTGATATCCAACAGGTGCATTTTTAGTTTTTGTTCCTTTTTCTATATTCTCTCGGTGACATTCCAACATGCTTTCGGAACAAACGGCTGAAATACAGTGCATTGTCATAGCCTACGGAGTTTGCAATTTTCTCAATAGAATATTCGGTGTCGTCAAGCAAATTCATTGCATTGTTGATTCTGAGAGAAACGATATATTGCATGGGAGTAGTACCGGTAATTTTTTTGAAGTTCTGTATAAACCAACAGGGCGTCATATTATGCTGCTTTGCATAGTCTTCAATAACAATCTGGGAGTGGAAATTGTTGTTAAAATAATGCATAGCGTTTTCCACTTCATCAAGCAGTTCTGCGGTAATAAGCTGACCTTTTTCATCATTTCTGCTGATATACAGGAGAAGTAACTTCAGCTGCAGCGGCATGGTGTCCTTAAAATGGGTACGTTTCAGTTGCAATTCTTGTATCATCTGGAAAAAAAGCCATTTGTAATTATGAGAAATACCTGTAAAAAATACATTTTTCCTTGTGGTATATCGCAGTCCGCCAGAATACTTTCAACTTGATTACCCGTAAAATGCACCCAAAATGTTTCCGAACGGTCTTCGGCACGAATGGAATAATTCTGGGGTTCTCCCGGGCGAAAAAGTATCATGTTTCCTTTTGGAACAGTATGTTTTTTACCATGCAAAACCAAATGCATTTTTCCGTTTGCGATATAGATCAACTGATAATCAGCTCTGCCGTTTGGGCGAATGTTTTCCAATACTTTCTTTGTGTGAATGCGGTAGTTTCCGACAGCAGTTACCAAAAGCGGCGTGTCGGTATTTACGATCATTTTATGCGGTTCTTCGAGATATGCACAGTTAACATACATGTTCTATTTGCCTCCGGTATCGTCAAAGTAACTGTTAAATACAGAGTATCACACCGAAAAACAAAAATCAACATACAATTTAATTTTGTGCATAAATTTGCGATATTTTGTGCATTGTATTGATATTTATGGTTGTTATATAATTTATATATACAGTTATATTTACCTCGGAGGTCAGAATGAAAAAGATATTTATAAACCCTACATATAAGCACTTCCTTCACGGCGGTGACTATAATCCCGACCAGTGGCAGGATTATCCCGAAGTGTTAAAAGAGGATATGCGCCTTATGCAGCTTGCAAACTGCAATTCGATGTCGGTCGGCATTTTTGCGTGGGCGGCACTTGAGCCTGAAGAGGGCAAATATGATTTTTCTTTCCTCGACAAAGCGATGGACGATATTTATGCAAACGGCGGCAGAGTAATTCTTGCAACGCCGAGCGGCGCTCGCCCTGCATGGATGTCGCAGAAATATCCCGAGGTAAACAGAGTTACCGAAAACAGAGACCGCCGTTGGTTTGGTGTACGCCATAATCATTGCTTTACCTCGCCTATTTACAGAGAAAAAGTTACGCAGATCAACTCACTGCTTGCCGAGCGTTATAAGGATCATCCTGCACTCATTGCATGGCACGTTTCAAACGAATATAGCGGCTCATGCTACTGCGACCTTTGCCGTGAGGCTTTTCGTGAGTGGCTTAAGAAGAAATATGGCACTCTCCGCGAACTCAATGCACAGTGGTGGAGCGCGTTCTGGGCACACACATATACGGATTGGAGCCAGATCGACCCTCCGTCGCCTTTAGGTGAAAGATGTGTGCATGGACTGTATCTCGATTGGCGCCGTTTTGTAACAGACCAGACTATTGATTTTTATAAGAATGAAATAGCACCGCTCCGCAAGTTCACACCCAACGTTCCCATAACCACAAACTTTATGGGATTCAGCACAGTTCTTGATTACCGTGCGTTTGCCAAGGAAGTGGATTTTGTTTCGCATGATTCGTACCCCACCTGGAGAGGTGACGAATCCGACGTTTTGCGTGCAAGTGAGGTGTCGATGCGTTATGACCTCAACCGCTCACTCAAGCACAAGCCGTTTGTGCAGATGGAATGCACGCCGAGCAATGTAAACTGGCATGACTATAACAAACTAAAACGTCCCGGTGCACATATGCTTTCTTCCATGCAGATAGTAGCGCATGGCGGCGACTCGGTACTCTACTTCCAGTGGCGCAAAAACCGTGGTTCGTGGGAGAAATTCCACGGTGCGGTAGTTGACCATGTCGGCAATGAAAACACAAGAGTTTTCAGGGAAGTGAGTGCAGTAGGCGCAAGACTTAAAAAGCTTGATGCAGTGCTTGGCACAATGACGGAAAGCCGTGTTGCACTGATTTCGGATTGGTCGAATCGCTGGGCACTTGACAATGCACAGGGCTTCCAGAAGAATGACAAAAAGATTCACGAAACACTCAGCAAGCACTATCATCCTATGTGGAAGCGTGGAATAAACACCGATATTATCGGCGAGGATGATGATTTTTCCTGTTATGATATTATCATCGCTCCGATGCTTTATATTACAAGCGACAATATGATTGACAAGCTTGAACAGTTTGTCAAAAACGGCGGCACGTTACTCTGTACCTATATGCTCGGTATGGTAAACGAAAATGACCGTTGTCATCTCGGCGGTTTCCCAGGCGGCAAGCTCAAAGAGGTGTTCGGTATCTGGAACGAAGAGATCGACACGCTTTATCCGAATGAGAAAAACAGCGTTACATTTAACGGTGCGACCTATGATGCAGTTGATTATTGCGAAATAGTACACGCACAGGGTGCAGAGGTGCTTGCAACCTATAACGATGACTTTTACAAGGGTATGCCTGCGCTTACCGTGAACAATTACGGTAAAGGCAAAGCATACTATGTTACTTTCCGTGATAATGGCGACTTTACCGATGTTATTACCGAGCGCCTTCTTACCGAATGCGGCATCGTTTCGGACTTTGACGGCGTGCTTCCATGCGGCATGACCGCACATTCGAGAACGGACGGAGAAAACTTGTATGTATTTCTGCAGAACTTCTCCACAAATCCGCTTTCAACATCTACCGCACATACCTGGATAACAGTTGACGGGAAAGAAACTATCAGCGGAGAAATTACTCTTGATTCATACGAAACATTGATTCTTTCAAGAAAAATTTAAGGAGAAAAGTATGAAAAGATTTATAGCGTTTTTGCTTGCAACTATTAGTGTATGTTGCTTGCTATTCTCTGCATCTGCACTTGTCCCTTCCGACTCCGTTAGAGGCGATGTTGATAAAGTAAAGTTTACACACAAAGAATGGACTGGCACCGACTACACAGATGTAGACGGTAATTCTGTTACAGGTGAGGATGTTTTTGGTATCAATAGAGAAGATGCGACTGTTCCTCGCATTGACTATCAGTCTGTAAGTGCGGCGGCAGATGCGGTTTGGGATTACAATGCCCGTGAGGACTCTGTATATTTTGAACTGCTCACCGGAGAGGGAAAACCGTGGGAGCTTACCGTATTTCAGAATGAAACTATGGTGCAGCATCTTATGGGCGAGAATGGCTTTATGACATCGTCGTTTATCGAGGACACAGCCGACGGTTGGAAAGAAGTAATACTTCCAGCAAGCTGGCCGAGTCAGGGATTTGACTATTCCCACTATGCAAACCCTACCCCTTGGGAGACAAAGTACGATACAAGCATGACTCCGCCATTTGCCCCAACTGTTTACAGCCCTGTCGGACTCTATAGAAAGACTTTCACTGTTTCCGATGCAATGAAAGCAGATAACCGCAGAGTTTATATCAGCTTTGAAGGCGTAGAAGCGGCATATTATGTTTATGTCAACGGCAAAGAAGTCGGCTACAGCGAGGACACATTTTCTCCTCACCGCTTTGATATCACCGAATATCTTGTTGACGGCGATAATCTGCTTGCGGTAAAGGTACATAAGCTTGTTGACGGCACTTGGTTTGAAACGCAGGATATGATTCACGACGGCGGTATCTTCCGTGATGTTTACATCAGCAGTGAGCCGCTGGTAAGAATCAAGGATTATACCGTTATTACCGACCTTGATGCCGATTATAAAAATGCGACCTTGCGTATTTCTGCCGATGTGCAGAACCTCTCAAGCACGGATATGCAGGGATGGAGCATTCAGGTCAAGGTATTGGAAGAAAACGGTACAGATATACTTAATGACGTTTCTATTCCCGTAAGTTCTGTGGCTTCTACTGCTACGGACACATTCAAGATGGATATTGCCGTTACTGCACCCAAACTTTGGACAGCAGAAACACCGAATTTGTACGCATTGGTACTTACATTGGTGGACGAAAACGGCAATACTATCGAAAACCTTTCATCTCAGCTTGGTTTCAGAGAGCTTTCCTTTACTCGCACCGCAGTAGATGCAAACTATGCTGTGACCACTACTAAATGGGATAGCGTAAAGATAAACGGTCAGCCTCTTTTCCTTAAAGGCGTTAACCGCCACGATACTGACCCTGTTTACGGCAAGCATGTGCCGCAGAATGTGTATCTCGAAGATGTTAAGCTGATGAAGCAGAATAATATCAACGCAGTTCGTACATCTCATTACAGTAATGATGAATACTTCTATTGGCTTTGCAACAAATACGGTCTTTACATGATGGCAGAAACCAATATGGAGTGCCATGCATTCATTACCAAAGATGAGCCTATCAGTTTGTTCTATGAACTCGGTATGGATCGCACCAAGACGGCATTTGAAAGACTTAAGAATCATCCTGCTATTGTAATATGGTCCATCGGTAACGAGATGGCGTACACTTCTGACCCTGCATTCGGTAACGGTCTGTTCAGAGATATGATATGGTATTTCAAGAACAATGACCCCACTCGCATGGTACATAGCGAGGGACAGAATGCAAAAATGGGCACCGACATGGGCAGTAATATGTATCCTACGGTTGCTACCGTTCAGTCGAAAGCCGGCACAGGAAAGATTCCTTACGTAGTATGCGAGTATGCTCACGGTATGGGTAACTCCATAGGTAATCTCAAAGAATATTGGGATGCTATCCGTAGCGGCGACAATATGCTTGGCGCATTTATCTGGGACTTTGTTGATCAAGCGAGAGCAAAAACTATTGAGTCCTTGCCCAAAGGCTATGTTATTTACGATCGCACAGGAGTGACAGGTACAATCGACGGTGACGGGTGGAACCAAAGTGCAGGCAACGGCAGTATGAACGGCGGCAAGGCGTTTGCTGGTGCTTCGTTATTTGCTGATGCAAAGTACAATCAGGCACTTTCGGGTACCGGCAAATCATTTACTTTTGAAGTGATCGTTAAGCCTTACTCCACTGCGGCAAACAGCATTTTTATTGCCAAAGGCGACACACAGGTGGCACTTAAGACAAAAACCAATGCCATTGAGTTCTATATTTATGACGGAAGCACCTGGCGTTCTGTCAGCTCGGCTTTCCCGTCCGACTGGGTGAACAATTGGCATCAGATCGTCGGTGTGTATGATAAAGGTACAATGAGTCTCTTCATTGATGGCGAGCAGTGTGCAAAAAAGACATATACGGATAGTATTGCAGTCAATAACTATGATTTAGGTGTTGGCAAAGATGTGCAAAAGGGAAGAATTCTTGACGGCGAGATTTCTATTGCACGCATTTACACCAAGGCTTTGACCGAAGACGAAATCAAGGCACAGTATTCGGTATCTCCCACGATTACAGACAAAGATGAAAGCATTCTTCTGTGGGTGGATTACTCCGATAAAATTGTAAACGCCGGAGACTATTGGGATTACTATAGCGAAGAGTTCGCACACGGTAATCTCTATGCAAAGGAAATGAAAGGACAGTTCTTTGCATACGGCGGCGACTGGGGCGACTATCCTAACAGCGGCTCTGTTTGTGCAAACGGTATAGTTAACGCAGACAGAACTCCTCAGCCTGAGCTTTATGAAGTGAAGTATCAGTATCAGGATTTCTGGTTTGATGCTGATTTCCGCAAGCTTCTTGACGGTAAGATCTCTGTTTACAACGAAAGCAGTTTTACGAACCTCAATGCATATGATGTGATCTGGGAAGTAGTAAAGAACGGTATGGTAGTTGAAAGCGGTGTAGTGGAGAACGTAGACATTGCACCTCGCACTACCGGCAGGATTTCCGTTCCCTATACAATTCCCGAAAAGGTTGAAGCAGGCTCGGAATATTACCTGAACATTTCTTTGCGTACAAAAGAGGCAAAAGGTCTTGTTCCAAAAGATCACGAGCAGGCATATGTACAGATGGCAATTCCTTTTTCGGTAGCACAGGCGAAAAAGTCTATAAGTAATGCTGGCGTTACCGTTACCGAAACCGGCACGGCGTATAATGTAAAAGGTAATAATTTCTCATTCACTATCCGCAAGTCTGACGGTATTATGGAGAATTACGTTTACGACGGTGAAACCTTGATAAAAGTCGGACCTGCTCCGAACTTTTGGCGCGGGCTTTTGGAAAATGACCAGAAAAAAATTGACGAGGGAACCTATGATATCACTTGGCGAGGTGTAGAGAATAACATAAGTGTTCAAAGCATCGGTGTCAGAACCAATGAAAACGGTTTGAATGTAATTACTGTTAATATTACTTTCCCTGATGCAGGTGATACTAAAGAAACTATTGTGTATACCGTTAACGGTTCAGGCGAAATTACCGTTGATATGACGGTTGATGCAACCGAGAGTGGAATGGGTAATTTTCTCAGAGTAGGTTCAATGGCTACGCTTCCTGCAGGATTTGAGCAGATAACCTGGTACGGTAACGGTCCTGTTGAAACGTTCAACGACAGAAAAACCGGTGCTCGTCAAGGTATTTATAATACTACCGCAAGCGAGGTGTTCTATCCTTACGTAAAGGTAGAAGACAGCGCCTTTACAGATGTGGTCTGGATGAAACTCACGAATGAAAATTTGAAGAATTCCTTGCTTTTGGTAGCAGATGACTTTGTAGAAACGAGCGCAATGCATTTTACTCCTGAGGATTTGAATGCAGCTGACCATCCGTATAAGCTGGTGCCGCGAGAGGATACGGTACTGTCTATAAATTACGGTTCTATGGGTACGGGCGGCGCTACTTGCGGTCCCGCAACTTTGGCTCAGTATAGACTTCCCACAGATACGGTTTATAATTGGAGATTTACACTTATGCCAATATCGGCGGATGCTTCTTATGCCGAGGTGAACAGTGCATCTATGGGATACCATACCGTAAAGTCATATAAGGTATATGATATTTTCGATGCTTCACAAAGCTGCCTTGATACTCCTCTTCCTGCGACGGCAGAGTATGTTGACGGTGAATATGACGGAACAACTGCACTCAAAGGATATTTCACTGTAGACGATGCCGGGCATACACTCGTAGGTGCGATGACAAACGGAAAGCCTTTTACAGCGACCGCAAGAGTATACATTCCTTCAGACATATTTAAAACCGAAACCGGTATTTGGGAAGGTACGTCAAAAGCAAATATGGTTTTCTCGCTCGGCGATAAGACCTTTGGTCTTCGTGTCGGTACAAAATCAAGCAGTGATACGTGGTCGCTGATGGCATATGTCTATGGCGGTGGCAAGTGGCATAACGCAAGAGCAGAGAATTTTGAAAGTTCACTTACCGATATGTGGCATGATGTCGCTGTTACTTATACAGGAACAACTCTTACTCTTTATCTCGATGGTAAGATAGTTGCCGAGAACACTACTGCAACTGCTTCGATTGCCGATACCGGATATGATTTTAGTATCGGTTATGATCCATCAAAGCCGTTGCGCAAAAGCGAACTTACATTTGATAACGTAGTGCTTTACAATGAGGCACTCACTGCAGAGCAGCTTTCTGCTTCTGTGAAGGCAAGCGATGAAAATGTAATTCTGTGGCTGGATTTTGAGAAACCGGATGTCCAAGGCGGACTTATCGGAGATATCGACGGAGACGGTATAGTTAAGCTTGAAGATGTACTTATACTGGTAAGAGCATTCGTTAACGGTACGCCTCCCGAAAACGGAGATGTTAACGGTGACGGCAGTATCACCCTTCTTGATGTGATTCGCATTATGAAACTTATTGTAAAGTAATTCTCCTCAACCGGATACACGAAAAAAGGGAAGAGAAGTTTACTATTCTCTCTGAATTTACTAAAAACAGGAGTTATGTTGATACATAACTCCTGTTATTTTACTCAAATTCTATATTTTTAAAGTATTCCACCCCGAAGTCAACAAACTTTTTTGATGCTTCGCTTAATATATATTCTTTCGGCCATGATGCGCAAATTGTTCTTTTTACCGTGAAGCCCTCAAGCGGTACAGTCGCTATACCATCCATTTTCCCTATCGGGGAGGAATACTTCGGATAAAAGGCTATGCCAAAATCGTTTTTAACAAATTCGCCTACCGTGGTATCCTTGGAGCATCCGATGAGGATATTAGGCTCAGCACCGTTTTGCTTGAAATATTCAAAAATTCCGTTGCCTTCAGGGCAATCGTAAAACCATGCAATCGGAACGTCTTTTATATCCTCAAATGTCAGCTTGCTTTTTTGGGCAAGTGGATTGCATGACGGTACGGCAACAAGTATATCTTCGGTAAAAAGTGGCACAGAAATAAAATCATCATCGCCTTGAAAAGGAGTTGCGGAAATTCTTATAAAAAAACTTCCTTTTTGTTCTATGACTTTAAAAGGAAAAAATAGCTTTAAGTCAGGAAAAGTCTTTTTGAAAGATGTCAACATGGGAATGATGGAATACGCACATTGTCGCAGAGTAAGGCTGATTGTTTGGCTTTGCATATCATTTACGATTGTTTTTCCGTTTTCAATCTTTTCAAGAGCACTGCTGATGTTGTTATAAAAAGCACGTCCATAATCGTTGAGTTCTATCCGGTTCCCGTTTCTTGCAAAGACTTGCGCACCGAGTTCCTTTTCGAGCTTTGCTATGGTGTGGCTTACCGAAGATGGTGGCACCATGTATTTTTTTGCCACTTTGCTGAAACTTTGGAGCTTTGCTGCTTCTGCAAAGTATTTGAGTTGTAAAAGTTCCATATCTTCTCCTTCAATGAATTTGAGTTCATCCTATTATACATTATTGTGTTCTTGAAATCAACATGTAAATGTTATAAAATTTAAATACAGAGATGCCTTAAATGAAAGGTGCTTCAAAGAGCAATATGAGGATCAAAGAATGAAACTTTCGAGTAATTTTATAAGATTTCACAATGAATTAGGACTGAAAAAGACAATAGATATTTTTTCAAAGGCAGGGTATGAGGCGATAGATTTCAATGCTGATTTAAAAGAATATCATACGGATGAGCATGATGAGAATTTTTATAAAGAGATTAAAGAATATGCGAAATCGAAAGGGATTGTTTTTGCACAAACACATGCTCCGTTCCCGTCAAGTTTTTTAGATGAGGAAAAAACAAAGGAACGTTTTGACGAAATAGTAAAAAGCATGAGACATTCATCGTGGCTTGGTGCAGAAATGGTAGTTGTGCATCCGTGTCTTCATATTAATTGCAAAGAAAATGATAATTATGCTTTGATGATGGACTACAATCTTGATTTTTATAAGAAACTTATTCCGTATGCAAAAGAATTTGATATAAAGATAGCAATTGAAAATATTCCCGGCTCGGTTACAGAAACACCCGGGGGTATTATGGAATTGCTGAGTGCACTTGACAGTGAAGTTTTTACAATCTGTTTTGATGTCGGACACGCTAATATATGCGGACAAAAACCGGCGGATTCAATAAGAGAAATCGGGAAATACATAGGCTGCACTCATATTCACGACAATGACGGAGTTCGTGACAGGCATACGCTTCCTTACTATGGTGTGATTGATTGGGAAGATGTAATGAAGGCTTTTGCCGAGGTTTCTTATGAAGGTAATTTGAATTATGAGGCAGGACTGTTTGTCGATAAGGTTCCCGTTTTCTTAAGACAAAATGCCGCTGAATATATGGCAACGGTAGGAAAATATTTGATTGAAAGATTTTGCTACTATAAAAATGATGTTTTATAAAAGGGATAAACAAAATGGGAAAATTCGACGGTGTGATTCTTTGTACTGATTTGGATGGCACCTTGCTTCGGGGCGACGGAACTGTTTCTGCAGAAAACATTGCGGCAATTGAATTTTTCAAAAGTGAAGGAGGAGTTTTCTCTTTCGTTACAGGAAGGATGCCGTTTTTCGTTTGGGACATCTACCGTACCGTAATGCCAAATGCTCCAATCGGTTGTATCAACGGCGGTGGATTGTACGACTTTTCAAGGTCGGAATATATATGGACATGTAGCCTGTCTGATGAAGTTCTTGAACTTGTCAAGTACATAGACTGCGAGGTTCCCGGTGTAGGAATACAAGTCAATACATTCCATACTACATATTTTTGTAAAGATAATTCCGCTATGAAATATTTTAGAAAAATCACTGGTTTGCCGAATATCACTTGCAAGTATACACAAGTACAAGAACCAATAGCAAAAATCCTTTTTGCTTGCGATACGGAAGCAGATATACATGACATTGAAAACAAATTGCGGGAGCATCCGCTATGGGAAAGATTCGGTTTTGTGCGTTCGGGGGATATGTGGTATGAGATTTTGCCTAAAGGGATAGGTAAAGGAACTGCAATAGCAAAACTCGCACAATATCTGTGTGGTGATATAAGCAAAACAGTTGTTATTGGTGATCATAACAACGATGTTTCGATGCTTGAAACCGCAAAAATAGGAATAGCAGTAGCAAATGCAACACCTGCGGCTAAAAAAGCGGCTGATTATATTACTGTAAGCAATGAAGAGCACGCAGTGGCGAAGGTTATTTTTGATTTAGAGCATGGAAATATCAGTTTTTGAGAGATTGATTAATTGAAAATTTATTTATAAAGGAGCGTTTTATGAAAAAAAGACTTTTTGGCATTTTGCTATGTCTTGTTATGTCAATTTCACTTATCTGCATTGCATCTGCTAAAGACAGTGATTTTATGACATTCGAGCCGTATGGTATTTACAAGACCGAGGAGCCGCTTGCCACGGTTCCGCAAACATATGAGGTATGGGTGAGAATACCAGAGGGCAGAACCGGCACAAGCGGTGCGGTGCTCGGTAATTTTATGGGCACATGCTATAACAGCTTCCAGTTTCATATTTATACCGGAAGCGCACCGATGATCAAGTTTGTCAACAAGGTGCCAAACGGTGTTTGTTCTGCGAAAACATACACTTTTTCTAACTCTACTGTCAATACCGGCGAGTGGGTGCATGTTGCAATTGTAGTAGATACTGCAAGCAAGACACTAAGTTGCTATATAAACGGCGAGTTTACGGAGAGCAAGAGTCTTTCTTTTGTACCTAAGGCATCGCCGCTTCCCCTTGTACTTGGCGGTGACAATCGCTCAGGTAATACTGCTCATTTCAAGGGGCAGCTCCGCTCGGCTACTATCTATTCTGATGTACGTACCGCTGACGAAATCAAGGCGGATATGCTGGCAGTGGATATAACCGATGCAAATCTCATGGCACATTACGACCTTACAAATGCGGAATTTGGCAAGAATGTTTCTGATGGTACAGGCAATTACGATATGAATTATACTGAATACTGGTTTGACAGTGTAGAACCTGTAACAGATTATGCATATTCAATGGCGATTATCGGCGACCAGCAGATTATTTCAATCAGCTATCCTGATAAGCTTCATTATATCTACGATTGGATATTGGCAAACAAGGATATAAAAAATATCAAGTACGTAATGGCACTTGGTGATATTACAAATGAACGTGATAAGGTGTCGGAATGGGAACTTGTGCAGAGTCAGTTCAAGCGTCTTTCGGGCGAGCTTCCGTTTGCAGTCTGCCGCGGAAACCACGATTATAGTGCGCCTTATAATACATATCTGAATTTTGATGGCTATACTTCGGATATCGTAGGCAAATACAATGATAACCTTGAGGATATGTATAAACTTATAAAGATAGGCAACACTGATTATCTTATCATGTCGCTTGATTATGGTCCGAATGATGAAGTGCTCCAGTGGGCATGTGGTGTAGTTGAGCAGTACCCTAACCACAAGGTTATCGTTATTACTCACAGTTACATGGCTGATGATGGGACTACTACTGATGTAAACGACCCCGTTGCGCCTACCACAAACTACGGTTATAACAACGGCGACGATATTTGGGAGAAGTTTGTACGCAAGTATGAAAATATTGTACTTGTGCTTAGCGGTCATATCGACTCTGACCGTATACGTGCAACAAAGGCAGTGGGCGACCACGGAAATGTGGTAACACAAATGCTTATCAATCCGCAGGGCATTGACCCATTAACCCCCACGGGAATGGTATGTATGTTCTATTTCAACGAAGATGGTAATGTGATAACCACAGATTATTATTCTACGATAAGAAATCAGTTTTTCAACATTGGTGAAACGAGATATACAATGTATGTCGGCGAGCGTAGCGGCGACTGTAACGGTGACGGCAGTATTACTGTTGTGGATGCTCTTGCGGCAATTTCTGATGTTCTCGGTCAAGCAGAATACAAAAATGCAGATGTAAACGGCGACGGAGAGATAACCGTTTATGATGCATTGACCATTATGCAGACTGTAGTGAAAGGAGAATGAAAATGAGAAAAAGAATTCTTTTTGCGATATGCTTTTCTTTGCTCGTAGCTTCTCTTTCAATATTTGTAAATGCTGCAGTAATAACCTCGGCAGATGATATGCTCACACTTATGAACACACCTTCAATGTGGGCAGACGACTATACGCTAACTAAAGACATCGACCTTTCGGATGCTGTGGGCGGTCTTACGCAGGCACCTATAGGTAATACCTCCACTCCGTTTACAGGAACTTTTGACGGTGACGGATACTCTATAAACGGACTTTCACTCACCGATTACACCACCAACTATGTGGCACTTTTTGGCTACGTATCAAACGCTACAATTAAAAATCTCACCGTTTCCGGTATAGTTTCTTCTACCGGCAGCTATATTGCAGGAGTTGTAGGTGGAGTTGACGGTGCGTCTATAACTGTTCGAAACTGTATCAACCGTTGCACGGTAAGCGGTGGAGTCTCTGCAGCAGGAATTGTCGGACGCATTGATGCCGGTACAGGTACAGCGTATATTTCCGGTTGTAAAAACATGGGGGCAATAACCAGTACCGGTAATTATGCAGGCGGTATCCTTGCAATCAGCACACAAAAAGGTGGAACAATTACTCTTGAACAATGCATGAATACCGGCTCTGTCAGCGGACAAGTATACATCGGCGGTATCGTCGGCTTCTGGCGAGTTTATTCTGCATCTGCAAATATGTGTACTTTGCGGGATTGTCTTAACACCGGTTCTGTCTATGCGGCACAAAAGGTTGTTGGCGGCATTATGGGAACCGGTAACAATCAGAATTATGCATATACACTAACCCGTTGCTTTAATAGCGGATCTGTTACCAGTGGTGGATCCACATATGTGCGTCCTATCGCAGGTGCTACCTCTAAGGCAACGTATAGCGCAGGGCAAATGACCTATTGCTACTATTCTTCTACAGACAGTTATACATATGACTCGGTAGGTTATTCGGAGCCCAATGAAACCTATGTCGAGGACGAAACTGTTGCGGCAAATTTTCCGGGACTTACAGAAAATTGGGTGGTTGTAGACGGACATGCACCTGAGCTTGCAGTTTTTTATGTCACCGGTTCAAATACGGTTTATGTTTCTGAAAACGGACTTGAGCTTACAGACGGAAATACCGATATTGGTTCAAAGAGCTCGCCTTTCAAAAACTTTACCGATGCTATGCAGTGCGCAGCGAACTCCGGCAAGGACGCAACTGTTATAATTCTTGACAGTGCTGAAATTCCAGAGAATTATATAACTCCTGTTTTTTATGATACGATTACTGTAAAAGGCGGAACATTGGTTACAAACGGACGTCTCCTTCTCGGCGGTAATATGATATTTGAAAATATTACTATTTCAAATAATAAAGCACTTGTGCTTGCGGCACAGGAGCACAAGCTCGTAATGGACGAGGGAATAACCGTTAAAGGCTCGGATATTCACCTTGTCGGCGGATATGAAAGCAGCCTTAACTCAAACAGTGATATTCCTGCCACGGGATATGCTACCGATATTACGATCCGCTCAGGTACATACTATGCAGTTGGCGGCGGCAATCGTTTCCTTGACGGTGCCTATTCGGGTACCATCAAAATGACGATAGGTAAGACAAACCCCGATGATATACTTAAATTTACAAGCACACTTGTGACAGGTTCGCTTAATTATGACGGAGGCGACGGCGTAACTGCTACAGTTATTTTTGACGGCGATGTTGACAGCATAGCAACATACCGTCCTGTTGGCCATGCGGCGGCAGGCGTAGAAGGTCGATTTGATGTAGATATTGTCGTTCAGGGTTCAGCGGTAATTGGAACTGGTTCGGCTGATGTTCGCGGACATGATTTTACCCTTAATGTCTATGCAGATTCAAGAGTAGACGGTGCCGTTGCTTTTGCAGCAACTATCAACGGTGCAGATAAAGTTCAGCCTTATAAATATTATTGCCTTAAGATAAAAGGTACTCATCCCGATAATAACGCAGATGAAATCTGTGATAACTGCGGTGCTCCTACTGCTTGTGAGCATGAAAGCGGAGAGTGGGTAGAGCGTATTAAAGCAACGTGTGTAAATGGTGCTTCTTACACATGGTACTGCTCGATTTGTCAGGAGAGCATTGCGGAAATGACAAAGACCGACAATACTCCCGATGCAGATAATCATGCAAGTGAGAACTATACATGGCAGTATGCAGAGGGCAAGTATTATTTCACCTGCACCGCATGCGATACAAAGATAGAGCAGACGGATGCTCCTGCAATCTATGTATCGGCAAACGGTGATGATGCTTGCGATGGCACAACAGCAGAAAAAGCAGTAGCAACTGTAGAGGAAGCGGTTAGCCGCATTGCAAATGTAGGTGGTACAGTTGTTATTTGCGGTAGCTATGTACTTGATGAAGATATCGAAATTCCTGCACATACAAAAACTATTACCATAAGCGGATTTGACGCAGACGATGGATATATACGCGGCGGGTTTAAGATTTCTGCAAACAGAATTATTTCCCTCGGCGGTGATACAAAGTTTGATAATATAAGCTTTGACGGTGCTTATGCATACATTATCGAGTGCAACTGGAACAATGTAGAATTCGGTAAAATTGAAGCTGTCAATAACGCATTTGCACATATCGTTTTAGGTTCGCACAAGATTACCCAAAACGACAGCGCCGCGGCAAGTGCAACCCTTACAATTACTGAGGCTGCAACGCTTGCAAGAAACACTGCGGGTAGCTTTAACAAGACTCGTTTCTATTCGTATATTTACCTTGGAAGTACATTCGGAGCAGACGGTATTGCTGTTTTAAATAAAACAACAACTTTGAATGCGACAGATGCGGATATCGGGGTTCTTTACACAATGTCTACATCAAGCACATATAAGAATACCCCTGTTTCAAATTGTGAGGCTACCGTAAATCTTTACGGTGATGCCAAGGTAAATCAAGGCCGTACTGGCGACTATAATGTAGGATATGCGGATTCTACCGCATCACTCAAGAAGCAGACGCTTAACTTCTTTGATAATGCTTCGATTGGTACAAATTACTATATCCGCAATGCCGAAAACACGGTTATTAATGTCTCAAGCGAGACAGACGGACGTACACGCCCTGTAACGATTCCGTTTACATTCTATGCGTATGGCATGTTTGCAACAAACAATACTCCCATGAATATTGAGTTAAACTACAGTACGCATAGTTTTGCCACTTCGGTAACCGAGCTGCTTGCTTTCCAGAATGCAGCAAATGCGCTTAAGGTAGTAACAGAAAACGTGACCGACGAGTGCGTATATGACAGTGTAAAGGTCACATTAGCGGCAACCCCCGGTAGCGATGGAACAAAGCTTTATGCTTGCTCTTGCGGCAGAAGTTATACCGAAGAGTATGAATACTCCTGCACAGATGCAACACATATCTATCTTGCCAAGGCAGACGGCACATACGAATGTACCGCTTGCGGCGAAAACTCTGACACGGTTACGGGCGATATCCGCTTTGCGCTTTCACGCGTTGCGACGGATAGTGATACAGTAAGCGTTATTCTTTCGGTAAATGCATCTGAAATTGCGGCGGCGCAGATAAATGTCAGCGCTCCAGAGGGCTTTACTTTCACAGGTGCAACCGCTGCTGAGGCTGACGGCTTCTATGTAGGTGTATCAGATGACGGTTCTGGTGTCACACTTCTCAGCGCCACAGGTGCAAATGCTGATATAAACACAGATTTTACGCTTACATATTCCGTAGCCGAAACAGTTATGGCAGGCGATTATGTATTTGAACTTACAGTGCCCGAGGTTTACAACGAAAATCGCGAGATGCTTATTGCAACTCCTGTCAGTGCGACAGTGACTGTGTCCGATGAAAGAATTCTTCGCGGTGATATTGACGGCGACGGTGTTGTTACTGTTCATGATGCACTCAAACTTATTAAAGCGATTGTAAACAATGAAGTAGTTGCTAATGCAGATATGAACGGTGATGGAGTTCTTAACCTTATTGATGCAATACGTATATTTAAACAGATTGTTAAATAGTTTATGAAACGATTTCTTATTCCTAAGGAATGAGACTTTTACAAAGTAAATTTATATCGCCATAACACCTGCTCGGAGGTATAGTTTATAGCCGAGCAAGTGAAAAGGAGTATAAGGGCAATGGAGATTCGGTAGTCACCAAAATGGGTGAGCACAGCTTTCGCCAAGGATTGGCTTGACGAAACAGGGAAGTGTAAATTTTATGTCTATGGCTTTCCTTAACAAAGTTTACCTCAAGTGCCATATGACGACTATCGACTGGACGAACTGCAGTTTTATTTTAGCAAATCCACGAAAATCCACACTTTATGGCGATACTGTCTACACAAAGCAAAGAACCGTATGGCAAGCAAAGCTTGCTCATACGGTTCTTTTGCTAAATTCACATTTTCCGTGATATTGACTGGTGGAGGCGGCGTGTAACTGCCGCCTTTCACGTTCTTGGATATATGGCTTGACTTGTCATCAAGGACATGGAATCCGTGAACCGTAAAAGTATAAATATTTCAAAATTTAATATTTTAAATTTTATACCGCTTTGCACAATTTTTTTATGGAATTTATGCTTTTTTTTGTGTATAATATATTATGTAAACCCGTTCAATAGAAAAATATAAATTTTCTTAGCTCGAGTTGAATATGAAATCTAATGTATAATATATAATATATGAAAGGGAACATAATGCTTAAAAGAAATCTTAACATTATGCTGGCTGTTTGCATACTTGTCAGCGCACTTGTCTTAACTGTTCATATTAGTGCAGCGGATACTTCTGCTCCGGTTGTTGTATCTGCAGCTCCGGCAACAGTAACCGATGGAGTTGTAACGGTAACTGTTTCGGTTAAAGCGACTACTCCTATTGTTGCAACCCGTTTTAGGGTAAATGCGCCCGAAGGCTTCACACTCACCGGTGTTAAGCCTGTAGTTGCAAAAGCAAGTACAAGCTCCACCGGATGGGCTATCATTGCTCAAGAGGCAGTAACTGTTCCTTACGAAGCCACTCTTATTAACATGTCAGCGTCTGATGCGACTGTTAATAAATCGGTTATTGAATTTACCTTTGCAGTATCCGATACTGTAAAAAACGGAGCAGTTATTACTGTTGAATCGATTGAAACCTGCAATGCTGCATTAAAAGATATTGAAACTGTAGCAGAATCGGCAAAAATAACAGTACATACTTGCAGTTACAAAGCGGTGATAACAGAGCCTACATGTACCGATGGCGGTTATACCACTTACACATGCTCTTGTGGTGATACCTATGTAGCAAATCATGTTCTCGCTACAGGTCATGCTTATGATGGTGTAGTCGATCCTCCGGCAAGACCTGGCGAAGTAGGTGTTAAGACCTACACCTGCGCAAACTGTGGTGACGTTTATACCGAAGAAATTCCTGCTCTTGCGGCAGTAGCTGAAATCAACGGAGTTAAGTATGAAACACTTGCAGACGCTTTTTCTGCGGCAGTGGCGGGTGATACTATCGTTGTGCTTGAGAGTATTACCGTAACCGATTTTGAAACATGGGACATTGCTGACAGGACTCTCGTTTTTGATGACAACTGTGAGTTTTATGTGACAGGAAACCTTACTATTGAAAACGGCAGTTTTGAGGTTGGAGCATTGGGCATTTGCGTGTCTGGTTCTCTCACTATAAACGACGGTACATTTATTACAGAAAAGGATGGATTCCTTGTTGAAAAGGACGGTTCAATAAATATTAAGGGAGGCGTTTTCTCTACCGATCCTTCTGATCATGTTATGGAAGGATTTAAGGTTGATTTGGTAGACGGTAAGTATATTGTCGTAGAGGAAACTGTTGGAGATGTCAATATGGATGGCAAGGTAAACGTTTTAGATATCTTGGAACTTATTGGTGCAATTCTCAACGGTAGGACTGTTGAAAACGGAGATTTTAACGGTGACGGCGAAGCCACGCTTATTGATGTGCTTCGTGTAATGAAACTTCTTTCTTTGTAATTCCAACTGTTTAAGAGAGAATAATAAGAATCGATATTATGTGGAGATAAATATGAAAAAAATTGTAAAGCTTTTTTTAGCCATAACACTTTGTGTACTGTTTGCAGTAGCGGCATCCGCTGCAACTGTCTATGTTAAAGACGGCGGTACCGGTGACGGAACTGCCGAGAGCAAGCCTCTCGGTACCTTGCAAGCGGCTGTTGAGGCACTTGGTGGCAAAGGTGGCACCATTGTGCTTGTAGGCAACACAACCCGCGCAAGTGTAACTATTCCCGAACAGTCAGGTGACCTCACTATCACCGCCAAAAACGGTGCAAAAATGATTATTACGGGCAGAACCACTCTTGGAAAGAATACCAACAATAACAAATTCACCTTTGATATGCCGATAGATATTGCAACCAATGCGGCGTGCAGTTTTGTTGGAGGTTTTAACAGTGTTGTATTTACAAAGAACTTCAAGGTGACAACAAGCGGTGGTACAAAAGCTTCGTTTAGTTATTACGGCGGAGTTATATGTTCGTCCGATAATAACAAAGCGGCTGTTACAACTCTTCCTTATTCAATCACGGTAAACAACGGCACCTTTACTCGGTTTGAGTGCGGCAATCACCGCACAGAGGCAGACGGAATTTCCGACTCGGTAGTTGGTTCTATTGCGGCCCCTATCACTGTCACTATCAATGGCGGTACTTTCGGTGTTTCAGGTGACTATTCAAAGGCGCTTAAGCCTAACAATAATACAAATGGATTCAGTCTTTCCGGTATGAGTATCTTGGCTGAGGGCGGCTCCCTCACTATCAACGGCGGTACTTTTAACATGCCTATCTACCTTTTGGGCAGAAAAGGACAAGTAAGTTCAAGAGCCACATATGTATCCACACTTACTGCATCAGACAGAAAGTATTATGCAGCAGACGGAGATATCAGCCTTAAAATTACTGGCGGCACCTTTAACGGCGGAGCGGTTGTTGCAGGATATATGGAACCCGGATTTGCTCAACTGATAAGAGGTAATGTTACAGTTGAAATTACCGGTGGTACCTTCAAGAGCGGAACTGTTTTCGATGCAACACAGGTCAAAGCATATTCGGGGGAGAATAAGATTGCGTCCATTACATATCCTACAGATATCGGAATTAAAGTAAAACGGTTTGATAAGGTTAACGGTGCGACAAAAAACTATACTGAGCCTACGAGAATTGCATTTATCGGCGACTCTATCACCGAGGGACATAGCTCAACAGACAGACTTCTTAAATCCTATCCTGCAAAATATCTCGAAAAGGCACTTGCGGACGGACAGGATATTATCGTTTCAAATTTTGGTTGTTGTAGCGGCGGTATGCGCCCTATGGCGATACGTTACTATCCCGATTTGCTTGCATATCCTATCGGTCTTGAGGAATCAGGCGCAGACATCTATGTTTTTGCTCTTGGTATAAACGATGCTGTGTATGCGGGACGCTCTAACGGAGCGCTCAATGAGTACTACTCTCGCTATAAGAATCTCATAAAGGAGCATGGAGACAATCCTGATGTAGATAAGGTGTTTATTACATCTATTTCTCCCCTTACGACATTTACTGCAGAAAAGAGAGTACGTGCAATTTCGGTTGTCCGTCCGACTCAAAAGCGCATTGCAACCGACCTTAATTCGGTTGATAGCGGAAAGTATTCATTTATTGACCTTTACGCACTCCTTTATCCCAAATACTCAGCATCTCCTTCAACCTATCTTAAGGATGGTATTCATCCCAATGACGAAGGCTATGATGTTTATGCTACATATCTTTTTAATGCGATAAAGAGCGGCAACTACGGCAATCCGAGCATGAATATGACCGATATCTACGTATCCGATAGCGGTACAAGGTTTGGTGCCGGTACCAAGGATGATCCGATTTCCTACCTTGAATATGCTCTTAGCCGTTGCGCATCTACCGCAACTATTCATATTGTCGGCACGCTTACGTTTGAAGGAAACCTTCACACTCCGTTAAGAATGACAAAGCTTACAATCAAGGGTGAGGGTACTGGTGCAACACTTCAGATTTCAGGTGAGGGCTCCCTTATTTTCTTATGTAGCGATACAAAACTTGATAACTTCAAACTTGTTCAAAAGGACAAGGGAACAAGTACAGACCTCACTATTATTGGCAACTATAATGATGTGGAAATTACAGAAAGTTTTACAAACATAGGTACACTTCGCTTCTATGCGGGAAAAGTTGTTTACGGCGACAGAAGCACTGTTAATCTTTCTGAATCAGAACATTTTGATACAGTGTCAACTGCTTCTTCTTCAAATAGTTGTAACATTAAGATTAATGGAGGTAGTTATACTCTGCTTATTGGTGGTAACCGCCTTTTTGCCTCAACCGCACCTCTCGGTACATATAGCGGCAATATGACACTTACCGTTGGCGGAAAAGCATCCGTTTCTAACGAGACATACTCCGGAATGAACGGTATGAACTACTACACAGGCAATATCACTGCTAATATCAACAAGTGGGGCAATATTCTGATTCGTGATAATTCGATTATCAGTTATATAGAAAGTAATAATTATAACCCCTTGAAGAATACAGGAAAGCTCACAGTAAATGTTGCAAGCGGCATAGGTAAGGGTAGGTTGATCGTTGCAGATTTTAATGCTGATGGCAAGTTTGATATAAAAGATACCCTTTTGGCGGCAACAAACATGACAAATAAACGCGCTTTAGATACCGAGAAATATTTCTTCAGCGTAGAAGAAGTTGGTATCAAGCATATCGTATATCTCTTAAAGAAAGCCGTTTTATAATTGAAGTTGAAAGATAAGTTATTCATTTTTGTAGTTTACTGATTTATGGTTTGTACTGCCGACGCAGACGCAAAGTGCCTTATAGCAAGTAAAGCTTAGCTATAAGGCACTTTTTGTTTATTTCCCGCTGGACGCGAGACTGACTGGTGGAAGGCGGCGTGTAACTGCCTTCTTTCGCGTCCTCGACTATATGGCTATCCTTGCCATCACGGTCGCAAAATCCGTCTTAGCCTCAATTTTCAACAGGTGTTTTTGAGGATTTTAGATATATCTGTTGTTGCCATATCAATTAATTACCGCAGAAGTGAAAAGTACACATCCCCCGACACCGCCCACTTCTGCGTCAATACGTTGGGGGAGGGTGACGCTGAATACTGTCAATTTGTAAATTTTGTTGCATAAATATGAAGTATGTGATAAAATGTAAACAGAAAAAATGATGTGACGGTCGTCGCATTGAAAATGAAGAAAAGTAGCATGAGTGTGAAAAACTGTTGCATCGTATATTAGTGTACGGATGTATCATCGTTATATCATATTATATTCAAATTTCAATATGCGGAGGTCATATATATGAAAAGACTTTTTATATCATTGATTTGCGTTTGTATTTTGGCAGTTGCTTTTACAACTGTTGCTTTCGCCGCAGACATAAGCAAGGCAACAGTTTCTATTGCCGAACCGGTTTTAGGTGAAAAGCCTTCAACAACTGCGACTTTGCCTGAAACGGCAAGTTCTTATGTAAAGAGCGTTGAGTGGAAGGGCAATTTTGACGAGAACGGCTGCTTTAAGGCAGGCGAAATGTATGAGGTACATGTTGACCTCGGTGTAAAAAAAGGACTTGACAAAATATTTGTTGGTAATTTTAAAGATTACACCGTAAACGGATATCCTTCCGGTAAACTCAGCTACGTGCTTAATACCAAAAACGTAAAAATGGAATGTATACTTCCGTATGTGCTTGATGAAAGTGGCAACAAGATCATGTATGACCAGCTTCACGCGGCAAAGTGCGAGGTTACTTGGCCGGAGGTTGGTGAAAAACCTAATACGACGGGTATCTGCTCAACGCCTTATACAAAGCCCGAGGTTAAAGTAGAATGGAAGGGCGAGCTTGACGTTAACGGTTGCTTTAAGGCGGGCGTCAATTACTCTGCATACGTTACCGTGGAGATGGATTTAAGTCAGGGAAACCGATTCTTTGTTTTCGCCGACAGCACCTTCACAATAAACGGCGGCAAAACGTACTTCTATAAATATAATGATTACAAGAATCCAAGACCGGCAACGTCCGTAACCTTTTACGCAACTTTTGCAAAGCTTAAAGAACCCGTTGCAAGCGAAGAGGCTATTACCTCCGTTGACGCTTTTCCAATCTACGTGGAATACGAGAAAGCCCCCTCACTTTCGAAGGACGAACCCGATTCAAGCGGCAAGGGAAGTGTGGCTATTGATAAAACCTCATACTATGCAACCGTTGAATACGATAAACCCATAGCAGATGAGCTTTACTCGTGGTTTACCACAACGGTTACATACCACGCAAAGGGCAATTATTCCTTTGCAAGTACCGTGAAAATCAATGAAAAGGACAATAATACCGGCGCGGTGATGCTTTCTTTTGATAAGAAAACCATCGTTGCTAAATTCTATAATTTCGTTGGTATTCCCGAGGACAGAAAAGAGGAGCTTGCTAAAATCACCCCCGAGATGGAGGAATATTTGCTCAACCATATGTACCTTGGTAAGTACGATACGTACGTTGCAAAGGGAAAAATCATTTGTCCTCCTGAGGCAAATATCGCAAATATATATAAATATCCCGTGATTGAGAGATATCCAATTTCCCAAGGACTCAAGGACGGCGATGTTATTTATATCAAGGATCTTGATTTTTCGGATGAGATTCCCGGCGTCTTGGGCAAATGGTACCGAATAGGTGACGGATTTATTCCTGCCGCTTGCGTTGAGATTACCGAGCACGTAAACTATTTCGAGGGGGCACCCGGCACGTCCAAGGAGACACCGTTTAAGTTTGCGGGCGGCGACGGTTCGTTTGAAAACCCGTATCTTATTGAAAACGCAGAGCAGCTTAACGCAATGCGTAAGGCTCCCTCCAAGCACTATAAGTTGATTGCGGATATCGACCTTTCAAGTTGGGGTAACTGGGTTCCTATAGGCGGCACTCCCGCATATGGTACTCTCGGTGGCGACATAAATAAAGCTCACTACGGCGGCAGTGCCTTTACCGGCAGCCTTGACGGAAACGGTCACGTAATCTCGGGTATGACCATCAAGATTGATTCCAAAGAGCTTTACATGGCTGAAACCGGAAACTTTAGATATTACGGATTGTTCGGTCGCCTTTACACGGGTGAAGCCTCAATTAAAAACCTTGGTATGATAAACTATACCATAGATATAAAATACGACACGCTCCCCGCGATGTTTGATATGTACGTTGGTTCTATCGCGGGTGACTCCACGGGCAGTTATCTTGATAACTGCTACAGTGCTGGCGGTAGAATCAATATTGACCTTGGCACGGTTGAAAAGGGATATGGCAACGGAATCCATCATATTTTGGTTGGCGGACTTATCGGTGAACATACAGGCGATATATACCGTTGCTATAACACCTCAAATATTACGGTCAACACTAAAAACACCATTCATTCCGAGCCTCATGCAGGCGGCATTGCGGGGGCTTGTATCGGCGGCTCTCAGATAAGAGAGTGCTATAACACGGGTGATATTACCGTGGGCTTTGTTCACGGTGAAAGCTGGACAAACTCTTATGCCGCAGGCATCGTTTCCAATGCGTATATGTACAATATCCCCGGTATTTACGGCTACGAAAACACCTCTACCAACTCCTTCTACGACTGCTACAACACCGGTGATATTACCGCAAACGCCGTCTCGGGTATTGTCTGCTATTCAGGCTGGGACGTATACGCCTACAGATGCTATAATACGGGCAAGCTTACCGGTGATTCGCAAAGCAATCTCGGTACTGATTTGATAGTATCGCATGTTGTTGGCAGATTTGCAAAGATATACACAGAGGCAAATCCCAATAAGTACGTTGTAGGATGCGCAACAGAAGGCGGCACAAACGTATCAGGCGATGCATGGCAGAAAAACTCCGCACTTGGCAGACCTACACTTAAGTGGAATCCCGACGAAAAGGTTGCAAAGACTTCGGTTACACAAAATGCAGAAGTGGTTGTTAAAAACGTCGGCACGTTTACCGATGTAAAGACAAATAACTGGTTTGCAGAGTCGGTGCAGTGGGCGGTTGATAAAAAAGTAACGGCAGGTACAACGTCAACAACTTTCTCCCCCGATGACACTTGCACACGTGCGCAGATAATCACGTTTATGTTCCGCGCAAACGGCTCACCCAAGCAGACCGGTACAAATCCGTTTACCGATGTTAAGCCCACCGATTACTACTATGAGTCATCAATCTGGGCATATAATAAGGGAATGGTTGGCGGAACGACATTCGCTCCGCATACACCTTGCACCAGAGGTGATACGGTTATATATTTGTGGAAAAACGCAGGTTCACCTTTCGTTGTTTGGACTACGCAGTTTAAGGATGCACATGAGATTAAGGGCACTACGTTGATAAGTGCGGTTTCGTGGGCTTTCAAGAATGGGATAACCTCGGGCACCAGTTATAACACATTCTCACCCGAAAATATTTGCACACGTGCACAAATCGTAACTTTCCTTTACAGAGCAGTAAACTTATAAGGCGATTTATTTGTAATTTTGAGTGGGCAGCGTGGAATTGCCGTGTATCGCGCCCTCGAGCCTCCACCAACCCACGTCAAAAGTGTGGATTTTGGCTTAGAATATCTCTAAAAACGGTATTTTATAGGTGCAAAGCCTCGCTTTTGAGTGGATATTTTATCAAATTTTGCAAATTTATCACGCTCTGACAACTGCAGTTATAACAAAGCAAAGAACCGTATGGCAAGCAAAGCTTGACCATACGGCTCTTTTGCTAAATTCACGTTTTCCGTGATATTGAATGGTGGAGGCGGCGCGTAACTATACAACTTCGCTCCCTCTACTATATGGATTGCCTTGCCATCTCGCCTGCAAAATCCATAATAGCCTTGATTTTAATATCACAAAACGCAAATTCTAGTACTATGTAAAGTTCGAGTTCATTTCTTTTCTGTTTTTGCTTCGTTTTGTGTATATATGTGTATAGCTTGTTTTATACAAGTTTTACATTGACTTGTGAGAAAGGAAATGTTATACTACAATAGTATATAATTATGGTTCATAGTAAAAGAGGGATTCATATGAAAAAAATACTTGCTCTATTTGCTTGCGTTTTCATTTTCACAGTGCTTTTTGTAGTTTTTGTATCTGCCGAGGTTTATTCCGGCAATTGCGGAGAAACAGTTACATATACTTTAAATACCGAAACAGGAGAAATGACTATAAGTGGAAAAGGAGATATGTATGATACTTCCATTACACCAAATTATGTTCCATGGAATAGCAATCGTTCTTATATAGAAACTGTAATAATAGAACAAGGGGTAACTAGCGTTTGTAGTTATGCCTTTTATAATTGTTATAATTTGCAAAAAATAACTATTCCTAATGGAATAGTTAATATAGAAAAAAACGCATTCGAAGGATGTAGTGGATTAAATAGCATTATGCTTCCAAGCAGTTTGAAAAGAATTGGTAATGAAGCTTTTTATAAATGTTCTAGTTTGATCGATGTGTATTTTGAAGGAGATGTAGATGATTGGATAAAAATAGTTTTTTGTTCAGATGATTCAAACCCAATGTTTTATGGGGATAATTTATATTTTGAAAACAAATTAGTGACAGAAGTTGTTATTCCTGAAGGTACAACCAGCATAGGAGCTTATACTTTTATGAATTGTAGCAGCCTTATTGATGTTACAATTCCCGACAGTGTGACTAGCATAGGATATTGTGCTTTTCAACTTTGTGGTTTTGATAGTGTGATACTCCCTCAAAGATTATCTAGTATAGAAGGATACGCTTTTTCGTATTGTCGCAATCTAACGGATATAACACTTCCAAATAGTATTACAAGTATTGGTGTTGGAGCTTTTTATTGTTGCAGCAAACTAGATTCCATAGTTATTCCTGATAGTGTGCAGTATATAGGTTACTATATTTTTGAGTATTGCGGTTCATTAAAGTCTGTAACTATAGGGGATGGAGTGCAAGCTATACCATATAGAGCATTTTACTATTGTTCTACTCTTGAAACCATTATCATAGGAAACAGTGTGTCTAAAATATGTCAAGATTCATTCGATTATTGTAAATCGTTAAAGTCTGTATATATTGAGGACTTGTCGCAATGGTGTGGTATGGATTTCTATTATTTAACTAATATTATAAATGGGGGAAAAGATTTATACTTAAATGGTGAACTTGTCACAAACTTGATAATACCTGAGAATGTAGAGAGAATTAATTCAGATGCTTTTATTGGATATAAAAATGTAACTTCGGTAGAAATAAG
Source organism: Eubacteriales bacterium (assembly GCA_045538895.1). Classification (GTDB taxonomy): domain Bacteria; phylum Bacillota; class Clostridia; order Oscillospirales; family CAG-272; genus UMGS902. The sequence goes on along the minus strand of JAZQEH010000077.1, from coordinate 3,804 downwards.
CAAAAATGTAACTTCAATTGGTAGTCGTGCATTTTATGGCTGTAGTAATATGTCTGATGTTTATTATGAAGGTAGCAAATCAGATTGGTCGAACATCAGCATCGAAAGCTCCAATGAACCACTATTTAACGCCACAATTCATTATAATACCTCATCTGTTGGCAATACTGGAGAATTTAGAGATGAAAATGAAAAATCTTTTATAAACTTTGTTGTTTACAAGAATCAAAATGACAGCACTAAAGTAGCTGATGATTACGTAATCTGCAAAGATGCAATTGCTACAATAAATGATACCGTATATGAAGCGGACGATAATGCTATAATAACTATACCTAATACGGGAGATAGTGTAATTGTTTCGGCAGATGGGTATTATCCAAAGGAGATATCACTTTCTTATCTTGAAAAGAATCCTCAAGTTTATTTACAACAGACCAATGACACATATCCGGTTTTGAATTCTGTAAAAATAGGCGATGATGACATTCTTTCCTCGGAAATCGAGTTTTCTCTTCTCGGTACCGATAGTGTGACTTTTGACGTTGAAGTATTTTGGGGTAACGGTACATACGGAACGATAGAACTTGTTCAGGAAAATCGCAGAGTAACATTTCCCAATAATAGTTTGGAAACTGTGCTGAGCGAGAATTTCGATGTTTCTAAGCCGATATATATAGTTGCTACTAATAATAATCTGAAAGCCACCCAAAAGAAACTGAAAATATCATGCGCAGAGGAAAACGCTTTAAATGGTTGGGAATTTAGTCTTGATGACTCATTTGAAGGAAAAGTTCCAAGTAATGTGCCGTTTCTTGGCGATAAAAAGTTTTCGCTGAAAGTTCCTAAAATACCTTTTGAGGTTAAGTTTGAAGGAAAGAAATTTGTTGTCCTTTTAGGACTGGATCTGGAAAAATATGAGAATAACCTCAAACTAAAAAAAGGACATAAGGATAAAATCAGCGATACATTCTTGATAGGCAGCATCAAGAAAACTTTCACTGATTCTCTTGAAGCATATAAGCCTTCAAAGTACAAAGAACTTTTTGATGCAGCAAAGACCTACAAGGGAGAATTCGGTTTTGAGGCTGACGTTACTGTTGTGGGATATATGGAAGGTTACATTAACTCTGATGGTAAACCCGAAATTCTATTTAGCCGTGCAATGTTTAACCCTTCTATAGGATTAAAGATGGGCGGTCAGTTATACGGTCCTGCATATTGGGAAATGGCAATAAAGGGAGAAATTGAAGCATACCTCAATCTCCACGTAAATGAGACTACAAAAGCATTCGTTCCAAATGGTAGCATCGGCGGTAAAGTAGGAGTACAGGGGGGGGCTTGGTCTTGGACTGTATAAGATTGCCGGTATAAGCGGCGGCATTGATGCTTCTTTAGGTATTAAATATGATATGTATAAGAACCAACCTAATTATTTTGAGTTTTACGGCTCGATTGGTGCTTATGCGAAATTAATTGTCGGACCGATTACCGCATTTGAAACATCATGGAAGTTTAAAGAAGGTACAATCTTTAGCAACCCACCGGTAAGTTATGCGAGTTTCATGACAATGTCGCTTGATGACATGGCGAATCCCGAAAACCATAAGCTTATAGACCGCTCATATAAAGAGAATGAGTCGGTATTTATGGCTAACGATGAGCCGTTTGCGTTATTCTCTGTAACACCGCAGAATAAGGTTGAAAAGGTTCTTAAAACCAATGTATATCCTTACGCCGAGCCTTTGCTTGCGGAGTTTTCAGATGGCACACGTCTTGCAGTGTGGCTTGATGATAATGCAGAGCGTAGCGACATAAACCGTACATCTATTTATTGGTCATACTATAACGGCAGCGAGTGGAGCGAGCCTTGCGAACTCTGCGCAGATGGTACAGGCGACTACTCTCCTAAGATTACAGTTATTGATGATGTTGCATATCTTGTATGGGTAGATACTGCTATTGCATTTGAAGATACTGCAACTCTTGAAGAAGTAACCGCTGCATGGAATATTTCCTGCGCAGTATTCGAAAACGGAAGCTTTGACGAAGTTGTGAAAATCACTTCGGACAATACGCTTGATAGTTTGCCGCAAGTTTTCGGTAACAGCGATAATATATTTGCTGCTTGGATAAGCATATCCGATAATAATATTTTCAGCGAAGGGCAGACCTCGTCAATTAAGACAAGCTTACTTAGTGATGGGGTATGGAGCGTACCTTCTGTATATGCAACCGGTTTATATTTGGTAGACAGTTTTAGCGGCACAGTTGTAGACGGAGATGCGGTAATTGCATACTCTGCATATTCAAGTGCAGATGTCGGTAATACAAATATGCTGGAAGTATATCTTGGCACGGAATGTATAACCGACAATAGCTATATAGATTCAAAGGCAGTTTTTTGTGACGGCGTGCTTTACTGGTTCCAAAATGGCAGTGTTTGTGCATATTCAGACGGCGTTACCAAGACTATAATTGACTCTATTTCTACAGACCGTTTCGATATTTTCTCAGATGGAGAAAATAAGATGGTGGTTTTTGCAGAAAGCGAATCACTTATATCTGAGCTTTACGCATACATTTATGATAAGACAAGCGATAGCTGGAGCGACAAGATTCAGCTTACTGACTTCGACTGTGCAATTGGAGGTTTCAGCGGTGCATATTCGACGGATGGCAATCTTTCGTATCTTATCAACTGTTCGGAAATAGTCGGTGTTGCAGGTGACTTTGCCCCTTACGGTGAAACAAGCTTGTCTTTACTTACTGTAACTCCTTCGTATAATTTATCACTTGACAGTGTAAGTTATATTGCTGAAACTCTCGTGGCGGGTAATGTTCTGGTGCTTGACACAGAGATCACAAACAACGGTGAACTTACTGTTGATAAGTATTTGATTGACATTTATTCATCAAGCGGAAAACTACTTAATTCTACATATTCCGCGGATCCGATTCTCCCCGGACAAACACACCATTTTGAAGCATATTACGAGCTAGGAGATAGTTTTGAGGAACATACTGTAAAGCTTGTACTCACCGCAATCGGCTGTAATGATTTTGACAGCAGTGATAACACGTGTGAAGTCGAACTGTCGTATAATGATGTTGCACTTGAAAATGTGAGCTATGGTGTTACCGAAAAAGGTGAAGCTGTTGTATATGCCGAGGTTGTAAACCGTGGCTACAACAATGTTTCTGGTGTAAATGTTTCTTTGCGTACAAAAACTGAAGAAGGAGAGATTGTAGAGACACAGAGTATTTCAGAAGAGCTAAGCCCGCTTGGGTCTAAAATGCTTGCATTTACGGTGGCATTGGAAAATGACAAATTATACTTTGTTACTTCCGATATGGAAGATGATAACAGTGCAAATAACACTGAGTTCATTGTGTTTAGCGTACTTGAAGAAATTTCTGGCGATATTAATACGGATGGAGTAATCACTATAGTAGATGTATTGAGTATCTTGGAGTCGGTATTAAATGATTCAACGATAGATAATGCAGATTTAAATGGTGACGGAAAAGTTTCCTTGATTGATGTTCTTCGTGTTTTAAAACTATGTGTTAGTTGAATATGAATATAACCCAAAGTAAGCATGGCTATATTCATCAGATTCATCAAGCATATCATTGCTAGTTGTTCAAGGCCCTGTAGCTTGAAGACTATCACGCTTTGGACATGGGGTATTTTGCTTACCCATCCACCAACCCACGTCAAAAGTTTGAATTTTTGATTAAAATATCCCTAAAAACAGTTATTTTATAGATGAAAAGCACCTATTCAGCTTGGATATTTTA
>JAZQEH010000076.1:0-18939 GCA_045538895.1 Eubacteriales bacterium | reverse complement strand
ATATTTATATGTTATATCATTTGGAGGTTATCATGAGCAGTATACAGAATTTCTTTTCAGCTTTTCTCAGCGGTATTGTAATCGCACTCGGCGGTGCCGCTTCTCTCTATCTTAAAGCCGACTCCCCCATCGCTGCAGCTATAATGTTCAGTCTCGGCTTCATTGTAATAGGTGTTTTTGAGCTCAGCATTTTCACCGACAACCTCGGCGGAATTTTTTCAAAAAAGACCGGTTTGAAGCAATTAAAGAAAAATTTGATTCTTTGGCTTGGTAATATTTTGGGTGCAGGAATCATCGGAGTATTAATGCTCCCCCACCTCAACACAGCAGCACTCGAGCTTATGGTCACTAAATTTGAACTATCACTTTCAGAGCTTGCAATAAACTCTGTGCTTTGCGGCATGCTCATTTACATAGCCATGCACGGCTTCCGAAAAGCGGGCAGCGGATTTACAGGATGTGCAGTTCTGTTCCTGGCTTCATATATGATTTCGGCTTTCGGCTTTGAATATGCTGTCACAAATATTCTCTACATAGCTTCTGCGTTCAACAACCTTGCTTCATACGAGAAAAACATCGGCGAGATTCTTGTTTTGACAATCCTCGTTGCTGTCGGCAACGCAATAGGTGCTATAGTATTCTCGGGAATATACAAGCTTAAAAATGAGAGTATCCATCACAGACATAGCCACAGACATCATTCTGACTCCGAAAACCACTAAAAAGCAAAAACGTATTGCCCAAAAGGGCAATACGTTTTTTTATTACTTTTTCTTTCCGAGGTAAGCTTCCTTTACTTCATCATTAGCAAGAAGCTCTGCACCCGTGCCGCTCATGGTGATTTCACCCGTCTGCATAACAAACGCATAGTGTGCTGCCTTGAGTGCCATATTTGCATTCTGCTCAATGAGAAGAACGGTAATACCCTGCTCGTTTATCGTGCGGATAATCTCGAAAATCTCCTGAACTACGATAGGAGCAAGACCAAGCGAAGGCTCATCCATCATGATAAGCTTAGGACGTGCCATAAGGGCTCTGCCAACTGCGAGCATCTGCTGCTCACCGCCCGAAAGAGTGCCGGCGAGCTGCCATGAACGCTCCTTAAGTCTTGGGAACAGAGAATAAACATATTCGATATCACTATCAAGCTTATCGTTACGGAGGTAAGCACCTATTTTAAGGTTTTCAAGCACGGTAAGGTTCGGGAACACTCTGCGTCCCTCGGGAACGAGAGTAACGCCGAGCTTAACTATCTGGTCAGGAGAAAGACCGATAAGGTTGCGTCCCTCAAAAAGCACCTCTCCCGCCTTTGCCTTTACGATACCTGCGATAGAACGAAGAGTTGAACTCTTACCTGCACCGTTTGAGCCGATAAGAGTGACAATCTTTCCTTCTTCAACGTCAAAAGAAATGTTTTTAATAGCCTCGATACCGCCATAAGCAACACTGAGGTTTTTGATTTCAAGAATATTACTCATCTTCACTTACCCCCAGATATGCCTTGATAACTACTTCGTTATTCTGAATTTCGGACGGAACGCCGCTTGCTATCATCTTACCGAAGTCGATAACGTAAATTCTGTCGGAAATATCCATAACAAGGTCCATGTGATGCTCAATCATGAATATTGTGAGTCCGAACTCGTTGCGAATCTGATAAATAAACTGTGTAAGCTCTGCGGTTTCCTGCGGGTTCATACCTGCCGCAGGCTCGTCAAGAAGCAGAAGTGTAGGCTCTGTCGCAAGTGCACGTGCAATCTCAAGACGACGCTGCTTACCGTAAGGAAGACTTGTTGCAAGTTCGTCCTTAACGTCAAGAAGTCCCACCTTTTCAAGGAGTTCAAGTGCCTTTTGCTTATTTGCCTTTTCCTCTTTGTAGTTGAGCATGAAAGTAGCGGTAAAAATATTGCTCTTTTTGCGCATATGCATCGCAACAAGTACGTTTTCAAACACGGTCATGGACTTGAACAGACGAATGTTCTGGAAAGTACGTGCAATGCCGAGCTTCGTAATTCTATCGGGAGTTTTTACCAGACGCTTTCTGTAAACTCCTTTGTTTTCGCCCGCATAAAGACGCTTCATCTTGCCGTGAGGATAGCTCTCGACAATAGCCTTGCCATCAAATGAAACTCTGCCGTTGGTAGGCTCATACACACCGGTAACAACGTTAAATGCGGTAGTCTTACCTGCACCGTTAGGACCGATAAGCGAAACGATTTCGCCCTCGTTTACTTCAAGCGAAAGGTTGTTAACCGCCACAACGCCGCCGAACTGCATGGTAACGTTTTCCATTTTAAGAAGGTTTTTCATATCAGTTTACCTCCTTTTTCTTTGAAAACCGACTGCCAAGACTTTTCGCACCTTTGACAAGTCGCTCGGTTGAGAACTCCTTATCGCCCATGATACCACGGCGGAAGAAGAGAACTATAATCATAATAACTGCCGAGAATACTACAAGGCGGAAGCCGTTACGTGTTACACCGGGGATGATACCCTCTGTGTCAAGAAAACGGAGCCACCACTCGGAGCAAGCGATATAAAGGAAACTTGCAAATACAGAACCGCTAAGGCTGCCGATACCGCCGATAACAACGATAAGAAGTATTTCGTAGGTAAGTGCAGTGGTAAAGGAGTTCGCCTGTGCCTTTGACTGAAACATTGCAAGCATTGCACCACCAACACCTGCAAAAAACGAACTGATAACGAAAGAAATCATCTTGTGCTTTGCAAGATTTATTCCCATTGCCTCAGCCGCAACCTCGTCATCACGGATAGCCTTGAATGCTCTTCCGTATGTCGAGCGTACAAGAAGTGCGACGATTGCAATGCAAACGCCTGCAGCAATAAAATATGTAGTAATTTTAGAGAATTTCGGATAGTTTACAAGCGGGTTCGGAGCGTTGGTAATCGGGCCTAAGGTTCCCCACTTTGCGAATGCCGCAACAATTTCAGCGAAGCCAAGAGTTGCTATTGCAAGGTAGTCGCTCTTTAAACGGAGCACAGGCAAACCGATAAGGAATGCAAATACTGCAGCAACGAGTCCGGCAGCAATCATCGCTAAAACTATAGGAAGTTCAACCACCTTCAAAAAGCCTGCAATATCTTCCTGCATATAGTAAACACTCGCACGTGCTTCGATCGGAATTGAAAACATTGCGTAAGTATATGCGCCAAGCAACATAAATCCTGCCTGACCGAGTGAGAAAAGTCCTGTAAAGCCGTTAAGCAAATTCATTGAAACCGCAACTACTGCAAAAACTGCACCTTTTTTAAGAACAGTTGCAGGCAAGCCGAAAGGCTGAACAAAGTCAACCGCAACAGCTACTCCGAACACAGCAAGGAGAAGCACGATATCAGCTATTTTAAAAGCTTTATTCTTTTTCATAATCAGCTCTCCTCCTTATACTTTATCAATAGTCTTTTCGCCAAACAGACCGGTAGGCTTAACACAAAGCACCACAATAAGAAGTGCAAAGGTGAAAGCATCCGAAAAAATGGCAAATTCCGTGCTGGATTTAATAAGATTCTCGCAAATACCGATGATAAATGCACCCACTACCGCACCGGGGATAGAACCTATACCGCCAAATACCGCCGCAACAAACGCCTTAAGACCCGGCATTGCACCCGAAGTGGGTACTACCGACTGATAATTCGAGAAGTAAAGGAGCGAACCGATACAAGCAAGGAATGAACCGATAATAAAGGTGGTACTGATAACTTTGTTTATCTTGATACCCATAAGCTGCGAAGTTTCAAAATCCTTGGATACCGCACGCATTGCCATACCGATTTTTGTATAGCGAATAAGCACTACAAGAAATACGATAAGAGCGATTGTAAGAACAGGAGTAACAACAGTTACACGCTTTGTAATAGCACCAAAGACAGTTACGGAATCGGATATCCACGGAATTGCAGGATATGTCTGCGGCAAACCGCCTGTTATATAAAGTGCAAGGTTCTGAATAAGATAGGACACACCTATAGCCGAAATCATAACCGACATACGCGGTGCGCTACGGAGAGGCTTGTACGCCGCACGCTCTATCATAAATCCAAGCAGTACCGTTGCAATAATAACAACGGGAATTGCATAATAAAGCGGCATTGCAGTGGTAAGATATACGATAATAAGTCCCGATGCCATAAAAACGTCGCCGTGAGCAAAGTTTATAAGACGAAGAATACCGTATACCATGGTATAACCTATTGCAATCAGTGCATACTGACCGCCAACAGAGATACCCGCCAGAATATGGTCGATGGTAATATTCATAAGAACACCTCTTTGAAAATCTATTTTCAGGCTGCATTGAAAAAGCAGAAAAGGGCATTTTCTGCCCTTTCAGAACAGCCTAAAAAAATACCTAAAAACTAATGCAAGGGCTTGACAAAAGTCAAGCCCTGCATATCAATGTAGGAGTTGAATTAGTTTACGCCCTGTTCCTTAACAAAGTCCCAGCTAGCGGTTTCGGTGTTAGCCTTCTTTATGTAAGCAGTAGTTCTTACAGCATCACCGTTGGGGTCGCCTTCGAACTTGATCGCACCGGTAACACCTGTAAAGTCAACGTTTGCGATTGCTGCCATAATATCAGCGGGCTTCTTGGAGTTTGCGAGCTTGATAGCTTCGAGTGCGGTGAAGTATGCATCGTAACCCATTGCAGAAACTGCTGCGATCTTGGAGTCGCCGCCGTTATCGGTGAGGTTCTGTGCATCGCCTTCAATCCAAGCCTTGAAGCCTGCATCAAATTCTGCGTTACCGCCTTCCTGATAGAAGGTTGTTACCTGAATGTCAACGTTCTTGCCCTCTGCAGCAGAAAGGATAACGTTGGAGTCCCAAGTATCGCCTGCCATGAGAGTAGCGGTTACACCCTTAGCTGCAGCCTGCTCAACGATAAGCTGTGCATACTGGGTGGAAGTAGGAGCGAAAATAACCTGTGCACCGCCGTTTACAGCGTTGGTAAGGAGAGTGTTGAAGTCGCTTGTATCCTTAACGAAGTCAGCCTTCTCAACAGTGCCGCCGAGACCTTCAAAAGCTTCCTTGAAGTAGTGAGCAAGACCCTGGTCATACTCGTTACCGGTTTCAGCAAGGATGTAAGCATTCTTATAACCGAGTTCATTGAACGCATAGTTAGCAAGAACGGTGCCCTGGAAAGGATCGAGGAAGCAGATACGGTAGTAGTGGCTATTGCCCTCTGTTACCTTAGGGTTGGTGCAGGTGATACCGATAGCAGGAACGCCTGCCTGTGCGAATGTATCAGAAGCAGCGATAGAAACGCCGGAGCCGTATGAACCGAGAACTACAGAAACGCCCTTACCTACAAGCTCAGCAGCTGCAGTGGGAGCCTTGTCGTCAGCAGACTGGTTGTCAGCGTGAACAAGCTCAACCTTGTATTCCTCGCCGTTGATTTCAACGGTGGGGCATACGGAATGAGCATACTTAACGCCGAGAGTTTCCTGCTTGCCGCCGGCGCCGTTAGCACCGGAAGCGGGTTCGAATACGCCAATCTTAATTACCTTTTCGTCTGTGTTATCGCCACAAGCTACAAACATTGTTGCGAGCATAAGAGTAGCGAGAACGAGAGCAACTATCTTTTTCATAGTTGTATCCTCCATAAATATTTTTTTCCTTAATTTAGGAATGTTGTTATAATTATAACTTTTATCCGTTTGAATTGCAAGACCTTTTTGCATTTTCTTTATTCTGTATTTGTTTTTTTACAGTTTGTACAGGTTGTTTTTACCAAAACCGCTTGAAATCCCTAACATTTTATTGTACAATAATATCACAAATCCACATGGAGGATACACTATGCCTACAAATAACACTTTAAAACTTGGAACCAAACGTAAAAATCTCTATCTTCGTGTTGTAAAAGGTCATTTTGCAACCAGTAATGCTCACTCCAATTATTATATAGACGTTGCTGCACAAAAATCACGCCTTTCCGAGGCACAGGCAGTAGCGGATGAACTTTCAACATACTATCACCACACCATAATCGACACAATTCTCTGCCTTGACGGCACAGAGGTTATAGGTACATGCCTTGCAGACAAGCTCACCAAGGGTAGCTATATCAGCATGAATTCCCATCAGACAATATATGTTGTAACTCCGGAAATGTCAAACGGTCAGCTTCTTTTCCGTGACAATATCGTACCGATGATAAAGGGCAAACACGTGCTTGTACTTGCGGTTTCCGTTGCATCGGGCAACACTGTTAAAAACGCACTCGAAGCGGTTAAATACTACGGCGGCAAGGCAACGGGTATTGCATCCATCTTTGCCACTATGGATAAAATTGACGACCTTGAAATCCACTCGGTATTCGACCCTAACGACCTTGACGGATACGGCAGCTATGCACCGCACGAATGCCCCATGTGCAAGGAAGGCAAAAAGATTGACGCACTCATAAACTGCTACGGATATTCAAAACTGTAAAGAGAAAATGCCGTCCCATCGGGACGGCATTTTTTATATCAATCTCAGTTTTTTAACAACCGTTTCACCGTCAAAGGTGATGTAGCTTTGTGATGCTTTGGTCATTCCGGCAGTAATAGTGTGACCGTCAAGCACCGCTGAAAGCTCGTGCGGCTGTTCCATAAGTGCTTCATATTCGCCATAAACGTGACCGTTTACAACAAGCTCGTTTGTACGCTTTACTCTGCGGTAACAGATTTGGTAGCTACCCTGCTGTGTTTCTGCAAGCACACGGAATTTAACATCATTATCTGCATAGCGAAGCGGGGGTGTGTCTGCACTTTCGCCGTTTTCGGTGTCTGTAATGGCAGTCGCCTCTTCATCAGGAAGTTTTTTAAGTTTAAATCCGTTATATACACCGCTTACAAGGTATGCAAGCACCCATATATGGAAAATAATATCAATTATACCGTCTGCAAAAGAGCCTGAGCCTATGTATGTCAAAGCCATGACAACCGTGTCTATCGCAAACAAAACAAGTGCCGCAACCATAAATCCAACACGCTTTTTGCTGAAAATAAAGCAGATCAAATATGCGACAATCAATACTACCGCTACTGCGATTCCAAGTATAAAGTAAATCTCTATTTCAGACGCCCACCAGAACAGACTACCGTAAATCACCGCAATATACGGTACAGTAGCCGAAAACAGCATCATTGTACCAGAACCCAAAAAGAACAGCACTACATTAACCGCAGTACAAATAAGCATAACCAACAGGTTCACTCTTGCTGTTCTATACTGCTGATTTGCTGCTTCTGATTTCGTCAAATTTTGTTGCATATTTTTTACCTCCATATGTCATATAAAATAAACGATTATACTAAAAAGATCTTGTAGGGCGGGGGTTCATCTCCCGCCGCAAGCAAAGATTAAATATTATACAAACGGCAGGAGCAAGCCCCTGCCCTACAGGTTTGTGCGTTCCATTTTGCTCCCATAAACATTAATTTATACGTCTGCCATTGCGATGTACTTTGCACCGTTTTCGGCAATATACTGACGGCGGCGTGCTACGTTGTCACCAAGCATAAGCTCAAACATATCGTCGGTTGCCGCAGCATCGGTGGGAGTAACCGCAATGAGTCTGCGTGTTGCGGGATTCATAGTGGTCTTTGACATCATGTCTGCATCATTTTCACCGAGTCCCTTTGAACGCTGAAGCTTGTACTTTGTTTTATCCGCCTCGAGCTTTGAAATTATCTCCGCCTTTTCAAACTCGTTATATGCAAACAAAGTATCGTTTTTCGTAGTTATCTCAAAAAGCGGTGACTCGGCAATATACACCTTGCCACGCTCAATAAGAGTCGGCAAAAGCTGATAAAACAAAGTAAGAAGAAGCGTTCTTATCTGGAAGCCGTCTTCATCGGCATCGGTACAGATGATAATTTTATTCCAGCGAAGTGCCTCATAATTAAAGAGTGCAAGGTCGCCTCTCTCTTTGCCCTTGAACTCAACGCCGCAGCCGATAACACGAAGCAGGTCGGTGATAATATCGCTTTCAAAAATACGCTTTGTAGAAGCCTTCAAGCAGTTGAGCGTCTTACCTCTTACAGGAATAATCGCCTGAAATTCGGCATTGCGTGCCTGCTTACACGATGACATCGCACTGTCACCCTCAACTATATAAAGCTCACGCACAGACGGGTCCTTTGAGCGGCAGCCTACAAACTTGTCAACACGGTTGGAAAAGTCGGTGGTTGCCTGAAGCTTCTTTTTGATATCGCTTCTCGTCTGCTCCGCACTCTCTCTTGCACGCTTGTTGGTCATGACCTGCTTTGCAAAAACCTCAGCCTCTGTCGGATGCTCTGCAAAGTAAATTTCAAGATTGTGCTTGATAAAATCGGTGAGTGCATCCTTGATAAAAACGTTGGTTATCGCTTTTTTGGTCTGGTTTTCATAAGAGGTCTGCGTTGAAAAGCTGTTTATAATAAGAATAAGGCTATCCTCAATATCCGCAAAGCCTATTTTGCTCTCATTCTTTTTATACGCACCGCTCGACTTTAAATACTTGTCGAGTGCATAGACAAATCCAAGACGAACTGCCTTGTCGGGAGAACCGCCGTGTTCAAGGAAACTTGAGTTGTGATAATATTCAAGTCGGCTTGACGTGTTGGAAAGGCAAAATGCAATTTCCGCTTTGAGCTTGTAATCCTCTTTATCCTCACGGTCACGTCCGCTTGTTTCAAGGTGCCAATGAGTAGGCTCTGTCAGTGCATTTTCGCCTGCAATTTCCTTTATATAGTCGGAAATACCGTTTTCGTATACGAACTCCTCGGTATCAAACTTGCCGTCCTCGTTTTCGGTTTTAAGAACGAACTTAAGACCTGCGTTTACAACCGACTGCTGCTGAAGCACGCTTCTGAAAGAATCGTACGGTATCATGATATCGGTGAAAACTTCAAGGTCGGGACGCCAACGGATAATGGTACCGTGCTTTTTCTCACGCTTTTCGATAGCGCGGCTCTCAAGGGACGACGCAGGCTCACCCTTTTTAAAGCTAATCGTGTGAACCTCGCTTCCGTCATACGAAGCTACGGTCATAAACTCGGAGGAATACTGCGTTGCACAGGCACCGAGACCGTTAAGACCGAGAGAGTATCCGTATGCGGAATTTTCATCATTATTGGAATACTTACCGCCTGCGTAAAGCTCGCAGAAAACGAGCTCCCAGTTATAGCGTTTTTCTTTTTCGTTATATCCAAGCGGCACGCCTCTGCCGAAGTCCTCAACCTCAATGGTGCGATCACGCCAAACGGTTATTATAATCTCGCTGCCGTGGCCCTCACGTGCCTCGTCAACAGAGTTTGAAAGTATCTCAAAAAAGGAATGCTCACATCCCTCAAGACCGTCCGAACCAAAAATTACCGCAGGGCGTTTACGTACTCGGTCGGCACCCCTCAGCATCGAAATGCTTTGGTTATTATACTGTGCTGTATTCTTGTCGCTCTGTGCCATTCACTTTTCTCCTGAACATAAAAATATTACATATAATTATACAATATGTATTGATTTTTGTCAATCAAAAAACAATATATAGATTTTAGTTGATATGTGCATGATATTTTGATATACTATATATAGTATATCAAACAAGGAGGTGCAGACATGAGTGACAGAGATGAAATAAACAGACTGAAAAAAGAAAACCGTGCCCTTAAAAAGAAACTCTATAAGCTCGAAATGGAACTCCACCCCGATGATACAAAAAGCGATGATGCCAAATGCTTCAGTGCCAAAAACTATTTTTCGTTTCTGCTTGCAAAAGCAAGGCAAAGAAAGTTTTTCCCTGCCTTTGAAAAATATTTCAAAAACTCACTCTGGGTTACCCGGATATTCCGATGGGGGCTGCTGCTTTACCAATACCTGCAAGCAGGTGCGTTTGTACTTCTTTATACCGCCGCATTTATTCTTGTAATCCCCATTATCCTTGCTTCTGCCCTGATTACGCTTATTGTTACCCTTATTTTAAGAAACAAAAACACCAACCGCCTTTTTGCCGAAATCAACAAAAACGTGGTTTTTCTGATTCCATCCGGCAAAGACACCTTTGATAAAATCAGGCTCCAGCAAATGGCGGAGGAGCATCCGGACTCGAGCGTACTTATCGTTTCACCTTTTTTCCTTAACAAATCGGGCGTAGGCAAAAGCGATAAGATGTACGTCTGCTTCAGAAAAGAATATGACAACGTGTATATTCTCCGCAATTATTTCTTTTTCTATTTCCGCCGCAGGCTGAAAAAAGAACAGAACTTTGAAATCGCCGAAATATACACCGATAACGAACAAGAGATTTAAATTATGCTGACTTTACTTTACGGAACACGTGCCGCACGTGAAGAAATACTGCGGCTTATCCAAAATGATGTCAAAGAGTGCCGCCGTGCATATTTTATAGTGCCCGACCAGAAGGCTCTGCTTGCAGAAAACGCACTTATGACCGCTCTGCCGAAAAATGCCGCATTGCTCGTTGATGCGGTTGGCTTTTCACGTCTTGCAAACCTTGTTGCAAGGCGTTTTGGCTCGCTTACATACAACTACGCAACAGACGGTGCAAAGCTTGTGACAATGTACCGCACAATGAAAAAGCTTAACCCCTATCTCTCTGTTTTTGCAAACAGTTTTCAGGGAAAGACGCTTGAAGCACTCTGCTCTCTTATGAGCGAGTTCCGTGCCTGCTCGGTAACTGCTGAAGATATCACCAACGCAGCGGATAATCTTGAAAATGAGTCGCTTTGCAAAAAGCTTAATGACCTTGCGGCAATTTACACAGAATACGAAGCAACTCTGCACGAAAAATTCGCCGAGCAAGCCGATGATATCGACACGCTTGCACTTCTTCTCGCAGAAAATGACTTTTTCGGTGATGCTCACATATATATCGACTCGTTTGTGAGCTTTACAAAGCAGGAGCTTACTGTAATTTCACGCATGCTGTCACGTGGATGTAACGTGACTGTGGCACTGCCGTTCAGCCGTCGGGGTGCACACATGGCAGAATGTGCGGACACACGAAAAAAGCTTTTATCCCTTTCAGCAAAGCTCTCGGTAACGCTTGAAGAAAAATACCTTACCGACACTTCACACGATGCGCTCGTCTTTGCAAAAGAAAACCTTTGGGATCTCGGCTCTGCCGATACATACAATGAACCTACCGACGGTCGGATCGAGCTTTGCGTTTGCAATAACAAATCCGATGAAATCGCTCTTGCACTGCGTGAAATCTACCTTGCCGTAGAAAGCGGTCACTCCTACTCGGATATTGCAGTAATCGCACGCAATGCCGACAATTACGCAGGACTTATCGACCGTGCTTTTTCACGGTGCAATATTCCCTTTTTCTTTTCACACAAGAAAAATGCCGCCCTGCTGCCGTTAACACGGCTTATACTTTCTGCACTTTCGCTTTACGTATACAATTTCAAGGAAAGCAACGTTGCAGCCTATATTAAAACAGGACTTGTAGACATAAGCGATGACGAATGCGATGAATTTGAAGAATACATAAATCGCTGGAACGTCTGCGGTCGAGAACGCTACCTTGACGGTGAGGACTTTACCATGTCCACAGACGGCTACACAACCGAGGTTGATAAAGAGGCACTGTCCGTAATAAACGCAGTGAAGCAAAAAATCGCTCTGCCCCTCTCCCGCTTCTGCGACTCGCTTGACGGTGCAAAAACCGTAAAAGACTTTGCTACAGCCGTATATGAATACCTAACGGAAATGAACATCTGCGAAAAATCCTCAGACGAAAACTTTGCAAAATACTTTGGAACAAGCCTTGCCACAGAGTCTATTCGCCTTTGGAATATCACGCTTGCAGCTCTTGACACAATGGTTGATGCCGCAGGCGATGAAAAAACCACCGCTGCCGAATTCTGTGACCTTGTTAAGCTTCTTTTCTCTGCGGTAGACATTTCCGAGATACCGTCATCAAAAGACCAGATAATCATTGGCAATGCTGACACCATAAGAATTGACGAACGCAAAATTGTCATTATCCTCGGTGCAGTTGAGGGCGTTTTCCCTGCCCCCGTTTCGGAGAGCCCCACTCTCGGCGAAAACGAACGCAAGCTGCTCGACGGTGTTGGAGTAACTCTCTCGCAAAACCTCGCATTGCGTTCTGCACGTGAGCTTTACCATTTTGTACGTGCGATTGATTTCGCAACAGAAAAAGTAATCATCTCATACTATCTTGCGGATCTGAACGGTGAAAAAAGCGAAAAATCTTTTGCGGTTTCACGCATTGAACAGCTTTTCCCATGCCTCAAAAAATACGCTTACCGCGATATCCCCGACATAGACAAGCTTTTCTATACGGGACAAGCTGCCGAAGCTATAGGCTCAATGGGCAAAACAACCGAAGCTCTGCTTTCCGCAGTTCTCACTCCCCGTAGACTGTACACTCCGCCGCTTACCGATGCAAAACTGCTTTCCAATGCCTTTGCAAGAATTACACCCGAGTGTGCATCCGCATTTCACGGAAGCAGAATGTACCTGTCGCAAACCAAGCTTGACACATACAGCGACTGCCATCTCAACTACTTTCTTAACTACATGCTCTCTCTTGAGGATACCGAACCGTTTGCATTTAACCCAAACAATACTGGTACGTTTGTCCATTCTATACTCGAACATTTTATCGGCACGGTCAAAAGTAGCGGCAAAAGACTCGCCGACCTTACTGATGACGAAATAAACACGCTTGCCACCTCGCTCTGTACTGCGGAAGTTGAAAAAATCATGCACTCGCAGAGTACAAAAAGTGCACGTATGCTTTGCTTCTTTGATAGAATGCGTAAAAACATTCTGCTTATAGCAAAGAATCTCGTTAACGAATTCAAGCACAGTTCTTTTGAGCCGCTTGAGCTTGAATACCGTATAGGCGGCAAAGAAGGCCACAAACCGCTCGTTGTTTCACTGCCTGACGGTGCAAGTGTCAGCCTTAACGGAGTTGCCGACCGTGTTGACATCTTCAAAAAAGACGGCAAGGTTTATCTGCGTGTTGCCGACTATAAATCAGGTGACAAAAAGTTCAGTGAAAAGGATTTGCAAAAGGGAAAAAATTTGCAGCTTCTCATATACCTTTTCTCACTTTGTACGGTTGCGGACAAGCAGTTTTTTGACCTTGTAGGCGTTGACAGTACCGACGATATCCTGCCTGCAAGTGCAACATATTTCGTGGTAAAGCCGCCAAGAGTTGAGCTTGACGATGAGGCTCGCCCGAAAAGCACCGAGTTTGCAGAGGATGCACTCATACGCATGGGCTTTGTGTTTGATATGGACACGCTTGCACACGCTATCGACTCAAGCGTTGAACAAAAATTTATCAAGGGGCTGACTGCGAAAACAAACGAAGAAGCCGACGGTCTTTTTGAAACCGTAAAAGAAAGCATTGCAAGAATTGCATGCGATATGCGTAGCGGTGACATAACCGCTGCCGAAAAAGACACAACCTGCCACTACTGTGCTTACGCACATATTTGCAGAAAAGAAAAAGTAATGGGAGAGGAGGAGGACAATGGCTGATTTTACCAAAGCGCAATTATCTGCTATAAACGAACAATCCAAAACCCTCCTTGTTTCCGCCGCAGCAGGAAGCGGTAAAACTACCACGCTTATTGAGCGTATCATACGCTCGGTAACACGCAAGGAAAATCCCGTTATGCTTGACCGACTACTTGTTGTTACGTTTACTAAAGCAACCGCAAGTGAACTTAGGTTGAAAATTTCGCAAGCGGTTTCAAAAGCAATCGCACTCGACGGTGAAAACGAGCTGCTTGCAAAGCAGTTTGCACTGCTCCAGAGTGCAAAGATATCAACCATCGACAGTTTCTGCCTTGACATCGTACGTTCAAACTACATGGCACTCGGTCTTGAACCGAGTTTCAGAATGGCTGACGAGGGCGAAAGCACTCTGCTTGCCCATGAAACCATGGAAGCATTGATAAACGAATGCTATGACGATCCGCACAGCACCGTTTGCGGCGGTGCCGAAGAGTTTGCAAAACTTGTTGACTTTATAGTCGGAATAGGCAACGACCGCACTCTTGCGGACACGATGCTCTCTTTGCATACAAAGCTCTCCGCATTCCCGAAAGGTGCGGCGGCACTGTATGACTGCGAAGCGGATTTGCGTGAATATGCGAAACATGATTTCTTCGACTGCCCGCACGGCAAACGCATCGAAAGTCTGTTATCCGACTTTTTTGAATACAGTAAAAAAGGCTATCTGTACTGCCTTGAACGCATTCAGCTTGACGAAAAGCTTGCGAAGGCATATGCACCTCGGTTTGAAGAAGATTTACACAACATCTTCGTTGTTGAAAAAGCGCTCAAAGATGGCTATGAAGCAGGCAGAAATGCAATTCGCAGCATTGCGTTTTCATCACTTGGAAGTTTTCGCGGTGAAAAGACCGAGGATTCGGTTTTTGTAAAAGCCTTCCGTGACGAATACAAAGCGACAGTAACCGAAGACCTCGAAACCTACGTTTCTGCAAGTTGTACCGACGTAGCGGCTGCACTCGTAAAAACTGCCGACATATGCCATCTGCTCGGCGACTTTCTATGCGAATACGAAAAGCGTGCCGAAAGCGAGAAGAAACGACTCGGTCTTTGCGATTTCTCGGATCTCAGCCGCTATGCACTTCGTCTTTTAGTTGATGAAAACGGCAATGACACACCTTTTGCAATGGCACAAAAGGAGCTTTACGATGCTGTTTATATAGACGAATATCAGGATGTAAACGCAGTTCAGGACAGAATCTTCGCCGCCGTTTCCACCAAAACAAATCGCTTTATGGTTGGCGACATCAAGCAAAGTATCTACGGTTTCCGAGGTGCCGAGCCGTCAATTTTCGCAAACCTCCGTAACGAATACCCACCATATGAGAAGGGGGCGGACGGTGACAATGCAACGGTTTTCATGAGCGAAAACTTCCGTTGCAACAAAGAGGTTATCGACTTTACAAACATGATTTTCGATACCGTAATGCCGCTTATATCACCGGACATGAATTACTCGGCAAAGGACTCGCTCGTTTTCAAAAAGAAATGTGAAAAAGAACGCTCACTGCCCGTAAACATCGTCATTGCCGAAACACCATCAAAAAAATCTCCTAACGCTGGCATAAACACAGAGATCCATTATATCGCGCGTGAGATATTACGGCTTGTCAAGGAAGAATCCAAGGACAACGGCGAGCCCATAACCTACGGCGATATTGCCATACTAATGCGTTCCCCAAAAGCCAAGGTTGACCTTTACACTAGCACTCTTCGTGAATACGGCATCCCCGTTTTCACCGAAACTAATGAAAACCTATTAAACCAAAGCGAGGTTGAAATTGCCCTCTGTATGCTTGAAGCTATCGACAACCCAAGACGTGATATTCCGCTTACCGGTGTTCTCCTCTCTCCTTTATATAACGTAAGCTGCGATTTTATTGCATCCCTGCGTAAAGGGGTAAAGGGTGAGCGGCTTTTCTCCACGCTGAAAAGATATGTTGCCGATGAAGCCGTTTGCACACATGAAAAAGAAGTTCTGTCCGGCTTTATAAATCAGCTTTCCGAGTTCAGAAGCATGGCAAGATTTATGAGTGCAGGCGAGCTTATTGACGAGTTTTACAACCGTTACGCAATTTACGCAAGGCTCTGTGCCTCGTCACCGTTACGAAAGGCAAATCTTGAAGCACTCCGCAATACGGCATACAGCCACGCAGGAAACCTATCAGAATTTTTACGCTATATAAGAAACGTTGAACGTAACGCCAAAACGCCCCTCCCCGCCGCAACACTCGCAGATGATGCACAAAACGCAATAACCATACGCAGTATTCACAAATCAAAGGGACTTGAATTTCCGGTTGTTTTCTTTGCCGATACTCAAAAGCGGTATAACAACGATGACATTAAACCTGCCATTCTCTATTCGGGAAATCTCGGATTCGCTATGAAACTGCGTGATGAAAGCGGATTTGGCATATACAACCCCTTGCTGCGCAAATCTCTGGCTCTCGCCATAGACAACTCACTAAAAGAAGAGCAACTACGTCTTATGTACGTTGCTCTCACACGTGCGAGAGAGCGTTTGTACGTAACTGCACTTACCTCAAAACCGGACAAGCTTATAGCATTAGCGAAAGGCGAAAGTCACTTTTTAACAAAGTATTCAGCGATGCGGCTTAATAACTATCTGCAGCTTGCTTTGCTTGCCGCACACGGCGAGGACAGCGATTTTCACTCAATAAAGGTGCTTTACGATACCCCTATCAATTTTGAAAAAGCGGCTGAAAGTGTAAACGTTACCGAAGACACGCAAGTAAATGAAGATGAGATTGCTCTGTTGAACGCCCGCTTTGACTACCAATACGAGCATACTGCACGCACAAAAATCCCCGCAAAGCTTGCTATTTCACGGCTTTATCCCGATATTCTTGACGATACGGTGCTAAGCGACACCATCATGCAAAAGAAACTTCCAAAGCCGATTGCCGCACCTAAATTCATCTCGGCAGATGCTGCCGAGGTTTCAGCAAGCCGAGGCACTGCTACACACCTTTTCATGCAGTTCTTTGACTTTGAAAACGCTGCTCAAAACGGTGCCGCTGCCGAGCTTGAGCGACTGAAAGAAAAGAAGTTCTTGAGCGAAGCGGATGCCGCACTCGTTGACCTTGACGAAATCGAAGCCTTTCTCAAAACGCCTTTGTTTGCAGAGATGCGAAAAGCCTCCACAATCTACCGTGAGCAACGCTTTAACCTTAACCTTGATGCAAAGCTTTTTGCGGTTGATGAAGGTTTAAAAAATGAGCTTGAGGGCGAAACTATACTCGTTCAGGGTGTTATTGACTGTTTCTTCTACAACCAAGACGGTGACATCGTTCTCGTCGATTACAAAACCGACCGTGTTCCAAAAAACAACCGTGCCGCCGCCGAAGAAAAACTACGTAATGCACACTCCGCCCAGCTCTCCTACTATGCCCGTGCAATCGAAGAAATGTGCGGCAAAGCCCCAGGGCATACGCTTATATACTCGCTTTGCCTTGGTGACACTGTCAGTATATAAATTCCGACCAAGAAAAAGAGTAAATTTCCTGTTATTTTGTCAAAATTTTAATTGCATTTTTTCTGCAAGTCAAGTATAATAGTCTTGTATTCTTATTTATAGGATGGGAAGTTATGGATAACAAAAAAAGCACCATGCTTAAAGAAAAAGCAACTCTTGTCCGCAAGGGCATTATTGAGAGTACCCACTCAGCCGGCTGCGGCCATCCGGGCGGTTCTCTCTCTATAGCTGATATAGTTACTTATCTCTACTTTGCAGAGATGAACATTGATGAAAAGAATCCCAAAATGGCTAACCGTGACCGCTTTGTTATGTCAAAGGGACACGCCGCACCTGCTCTTTACTCGGTGCTTGCTAACCGCGGATTCTTCCCCGTTGAAGATTTGAAAACTCTCCGCAAAACCGACAGTTACCTCCAGGGTCATCCCGATATGAAAGGTGTTCCCGGTGTTGATATGTCCACAGGTTCACTTGGCCTTGGTATTTCTGCCGCATGCGGAATGGCACTTGCTGCAAAACTTCAGGACGAAAGCTACCGTGTATACTGTGCGGTTGGTGATGGCGAAAGCGAAGAAGGTCAGGTTTGGGAGGCGGCAATGTTTGCAGCTCACTATAAGCTTGACAACCTCACTGTATTTATCGACTTTAACGGTCTTCAGATCGACGGTAAGGTTACCGACGTTATGAACCCCACCCCTCATGACACAAAGTTTGAAGCTTTCGGTTGGAATGTAATTACTATCGACGGTCACAACTTTGACGAAATTGAAGCCGCAGTTAATGCAGCAAAAGCATGCAAAGGCAAGCCCACTGCTATAATCGCAAACACCGTCAAGGGTAAGGGTGTTTCCTTTATGGAAAACAAGGCTTCATGGCACGGCAAGGCACCTAACGATGATGAATATGCTATCGCTATAGCAGATCTCAGTAAATAAGGAGGACACAGTAATGGCTGAAAAGAAAGCAACCAGAGAAGCCTACGGTGATACACTTGTAGAGCTTGGTGCGGTAAATGACAAACTCGTTGTCCTCGATGCTGACCTCGCAGAGGCTACGAAAACATGCAAGTTCAAGGCTGCATATCCCGACCGCTTTATCGACTGCGGCATCGCAGAGGGCAACATGATGGCTGTTGCGGCAGGTCTTGCCGCAAGCGGCATGATTCCTTTTGCTTCAAGCTTTGCTATGTTCGCAAGCGGCAGAGCCTTTGAACAGGTAAGAAACACTATCGGTTACCCACACCTCAACGTTAAAATCGGTGCTACCCATGCAGGTATAACCGTTGGTGAGGACGGTGCAACACATCAGTGTAACGAGGATATCGCCCTTATGCGTACCATCCCCGGCATGACTATCATTAATCCTGCTGACTGCGTTGAAGCGGCTGCCGCTATCAAGGCTGCGGTAGATTTTAACGGTCCCGTTTATATGCGTTTCGGCAGATATGCAGTTCCTACGTTTAATGCTGCGGATTATAAGTTTGAACTTGGCAAGGGCGTTGAACTTTGCGACGGTAAGGATGTTACCATTATTGCTACCGGTCTTATGGTAGGTATGGCACTTGAAGCGGCGGAAATGCTTAAAAAGGAAGGCGTAAGCGCACGTGTTATAAACATTCACACCATTAAGCCTATCGACGAAGAGATTATTGCAAAAGCGGCAAAGGAAACCGGTGCATTAGTTACTGCTGAAGAACATAATATCATTGGCGGTCTTGGCAGTGCCGTTGCAGAGGTACTTTGCGAAAAGTGTCCCGTTCCTATGCTCCGTGTGGGTGTTGAGGATAAGTTCGGTAAGAGCGGTCAGGTTCCTGAACTCTTAAAGGAATACGGTCTTACCCCCGAAAACATCGCCGAAAAGGCAAAAGCGGCAATCGCAC
>JAZQEH010000075.1:0-16442 GCA_045538895.1 Eubacteriales bacterium | reverse complement strand
TCAGACGAGGAAGGTGGCGCCGTAAGGCGACGGAAGGAGGGAACATTTCTAATTGTTACTTTTTCCCTCCCTCAGTCAGCGTTCCGCTGACAGCTCCCTCGTCTGAGGGAGCCTTTATTACAACCATAAACAATAATTTATCTTTGTATTGATTTTTTTCTCTATTAGTTATATAATATACTCGTTATATTATACCTTAAACGGGAGGAACGAAGATGAAAGCAGTTAAACAAGTACGCAAAGCAATCATCCCTGCGGCAGGTCTTGGAACAAGAATGCTACCCATCTCGAGGGCGGTGCCTAAAGAAATGCTGCCCATTATGGACTACCCCGCACTTTATTATCTTGTAAAAGAGGCAGCCGATAGCGGAATTACCGATGTCCTTATCATCACGGGACGTGACAAAAACGCAATGGAGGAATTCTTCGATTATTCACCTGAATATGACGAGGTACTCACAAGAAAGGGCAGACTCGAGGACGTACAGCTCCTTCATGAAATCTGCGATATGGTAAACGTGTATTTCCTGCGTCAGAAGGAGCCTAAAGGTCTTGGCCATGCGGTGCTCCGTGCAAAGGATTTTGTCGGCGACGAGCCTTTTGCCATTCTTTACGGTGACGATATTATTTTCTCAAAGCGTCCCGTAGTACGTCAGCTTATTGATACATACGAAAAGTACGGTCTTTCCGCCGTTGGCGTAAAGGAAGTACCCAAGGAGCAGCTTGCAAAATACTGCTCGATGAAAGCGCAGAAAATTGAGGACGGCGACGGGGAATACTATGTTGATGACATGATTGAAAAGCCGAAGCTGGGTGAGGAGTTCTCAAACCTTGCAATTTTAGGCAGAGTTCTGCTCACACCCGAAATTTTCTCGATTCTTGAAAACACCGAGCCGGGGGCAGGCGGAGAGATTCAGCTCACCGATGCTATGGCAAAGTATGCGAGAGCATACGGTGTAACCGCAAAGATTTTTGAGGGCGACAGATACGATATCGGCTCAAAGCTCGGCTTTGCAAAGGCAAACTTTGTAAAAGCACTTGAGCATCCCGAAACCCGTGAGGAGTTTGCAAAATTTGTTAAGGAGTATTTGAAGTAATGGAAAGAGTTTCAAAAGAAAACTATTATCTTGATATAGCACAGACCGTTTCCGAGCGTGCAACGTGTCTTCGCCGCCGCTTCGGTTCGATTATTGTAAAGAACGACGTTATCGTTTCAACAGGCTATAACGGTGCGCCGAGAGGACGCAAAAACTGTACCGACCTTGCCTCCTGCCACCGTGAGGAGCTTGGTATTCCCCGTGGCGAGAGATACGAGCTTTGCCGCTCGGTTCACTCCGAGGCAAATGCTATTATCGCAGCACCCCGTACCGAAATGCTCGGTGCAACTCTTTATATGTGCTGCACAATGCCGCTTACAGGTGAGATTGCGCCCGACACCTCAAACTGCATGATGTGTAAGCGTCTTATCATCAATGCAGGTATCGAGTGGGTGGTTATCCGTGATACCAAGGAGAGCTTCCGCCGCATTAAGGTTTCCGATTGGCTTGAGAATGACGACAGCCTCGGTACGACGCTCGGTTATTGATTGTTATGCAGACAGAAGAAATTACTTTTCACATAAAGGATGAACGGACAAAGGACATCCGTGTTTACTGCTTTGTATGCACGGGTAACACCTGCCGCAGTCCCATGGCGGAGGCACTGCTCAACCATTACGGTGCGCCGCACGGTATTTTTGCGTTCAGCCGTGGCATTGCCGCTTCAAAGGGTGAGCCGATAAGCGAAAATGCAGTGGCTGCCCTTGAAAATGCAGGTATTGTGTCAGAGGGACGAAACGACTACAAAAGTCACCGTGCCATCCCCTTTTCAAAGGACGATTTTGATAGGTGTGACGGTGTGTTTGCAATATCTCCGTCGCATGCCGCTTCGCTTATCTTTGCGTTCCCCGAATATGCAGGCAAGATAAGGGTGCTTGGCGATATCTCCGACCCGTTTGGCGGCGACCTTGAGAGGTATACCGCCTGCCTTGGCGACATAAAGCAGGGGATAAAGGCAGTTTTCCCATATATTTTTAACGATGAAGATTGAAATAAGAAACGCATGCGAGGGTGACGTTGATTTTATTGCGTCGCTCGAAAAGGAAACCTTTTCGGTGCCGCAGTCACGTGACGATTTTCTGAAAATGCTTGACGGTGAAAAGCATCTGCTTGTTGCCGTTTGTAACGGTGAAACCGCAGGCTATGTCAGTGCATATACCGTCTGCCGTGAAACCGATATCATGACCGTTGCGGTTGCTCCCGCTTATCGCAAAAACGGCATTGGACATGCACTTATAAACGCACTCTGCGAAAAGCTGTGCGGTGAGAGCGATGCGATATTTTTAGAGGTTCGCCGCAGTAACGGTGCGGCAAGACGCCTCTATTCTTCCCACGGTTTTTTTGAGGTCGGTGTGCGTAAAAACTATTACAAATTACCCACAGAGGATGCTATCCTCTACAAAAAGGAACTTTAATTTCGCCCGAGATCCCGCCTGCGGCGGTTCTGCCCCACGTCATCTTGAGTGTAGCGAAGCGGAACCGAAACCCGCAGGGCAAACGCAAGTGCGTTTGGATCTTGTGGGGCAGAACTTCGGCTTCGCTCAGGATGACACGGGCGAGGGCGGCAATAAAAAAGGATTTATAGACCATGTATATTTTAGGACTTGAAAGCTCTTGCGATGAAACGAGTGCCGCTATTGTAGAAATTGACGGTGACACTCGCCGTATAGCATCCAACATAATTGCATCGCAGATAGATATTCACCGCCTTTACGGCGGTGTTGTTCCCGAAATTGCGGGACGAGCCCACATCGAGGCGGTTTCACGCATTACACGTGAGGCACTTGAGGTTGCAGACCTTAAACTTTCGGATATCGGGCTTTGTGCAGTTACCGCACGTCCCGGTCTTATCGGTGCGCTGCTTGTCGGAGTTAACTTTGGCAAATCGCTTGCGTTTGCAAACAATATTCCGCTTGTAGGTGTTGACCACGTAAGGGGGCATATCGCTGCGGCATATCTTGAGTATCCCACGCTTAAGCCGCCTTTTCTTGGAGTGGTGCTTTCGGGTGGACACACGTCGTTTTATGTTGTAAAAAGTTATACCGAATTTGAAGAAATCGGATCGACCCGTGACGATGCGGCGGGCGAGGCGTTTGACAAAATCGGCAGAGTAATAGGGCTTCCGTACCCCGGCGGTGCGGCGCTCGACCGCCTTGCACATGAGGGTAACAAAAAGGCGTACAAGCTCCCCTCTCCCGCACTTGCGGGCGACACGCTTGACTTTTCGTTTTCGGGGCTCAAAACGGCGGCGCTCAATCTTATCAATACTGCCGCACAGAAGGGCGAGGAGATTAACCGTGCAGACCTTGCGGCATCGTTTACGGGTGTTATCTGTGACGGTTTTTACAAAAAACTTTTGGCGGCACTCGAGCTTACGAAGCTTGATACAGTAGTGCTTGCAGGCGGCGTAAGCGCAAATTCGCATTTGCGTGCGGTTGCAAAAGAGGTTTGCGAAAAGAAAAAGGCAGTGCTGTGCATGCCTCCGCTTTCGCTTTGCGGCGACAATGCGGCGATGATTGCAGCACAGGGCTATTATGAGTATTCAAACGGTCAGCAAGACGATACCTCGCTCAACGCCTCGGCGGTGTGAGTAATTGGCTCCCTCAGACGAGGGAGCTGTCAGCGAAACGCTGACTGAGGGAGGGAACTATACGTAATGAAAACTTATAACAAGAATAACATCCCTCGTGCAAAGGATTTGCGAAAAAACATGACTCGCTGGGAGAAAAAACTGTGGTTTGATTATTTGCGTTTTTATCCCATACGTTTTCAAAGGCAAAAAGCAATAGGCGAGTATATCGTTGATTTTTATTGTGCTAAAGCCAAACTGGTAATTGAACTTGATGGCAGTGTTCATTATGAAGAAGGCAGGCAGGAAAAAGATGAAAACCGGACACGGGAACTTGAAAAGTTGGGGTTGCGTGTTGTTCGTTTTCTTGATCCTGAAATTGACAAAAATTTTAAGGGAGTATGTGAGTTTATTGATGCTAAAGTAAAGGAATCACTCCCTCAGTCGCCGTGCGGCGACAGCTCCCTCGTCTGAGGGAGCCGGATGCTTTCGTTCTCTACAGACTTTCGTTCTCTACAGAAAGGACAAAACAATGGAAAATAAGAATACAAACTATAGAATTTCATCTGCGGTAATCAAGCGCTTGCCGAGATATTTCCGATACTTACGTGAACTGCTTGAGGCTGGCAGAATGAGAATATCATCGGGCGAGCTTTCAAAGATGATGAACGTTACCGCATCGCAGATAAGACAGGACCTCAACTGCTTCGGCGGCTTCGGTCAGCAGGGGTACGGTTATAACGTAAAGTATCTCTACACCAAAATCAGCGAGATTTTAGGCGTTGACAAGGGGTACCGTGCGGTTATTATCGGTGCAGGCCATCTCGGTCTTGCACTTGTCGGCAGCCCCATGTTTACAAAGAGAGGCGTGACAATAACTGCACTCTTTGATTCCTCCAAGGAGCTTATCGGCAAGGATTACGGTGAACTTCACATCTATGACGTTGCCTCCCTTGACGAATACATAAAGGCAAACCGCATAGATATCGCAGTGCTTACTTTGCCCCGTGCATACGCAAAGGACACGGCAGAGCGACTTGCGGCGCTCGGCATCAAGGGCATCTGGAACTTCACGAACGTCGAGCTTAATTTTGACGAGCTTGGTACTGTGGTACAGAACGTGCATATCGGCGATTCGCTTATGCAGCTTACCTACCGTATCAACAGCAGTGACGAGGAGTAATCCATGAAACTGAATTTTAAAAAAGGAGAAAAGCTGCTGACTCTGCCAATGAGCTGTATGGAGTCGGTTGCCGATGCCGATGCAAACGACCTGCGTGTGTTGCTTTATGCGGCAAGCGTTTTCAGCCGTGATGAGGAAATAGACACGGCGGTAGCGGCAGAGGAGCTTGCAATGAGCGAGGGGGATGTAAAATCCTCGATAAAGTTCTGGTGCGGTGCAGGTGTAATCAAAAAGGGCAAGGCGATAAAAGAAAAAGAAGAGCCGAAAGCAGAGGAACCGAAGGTTGATGAGCCAAAGGCGTCGAAAAGTCGCCGTGCGGCAATCACAAAAACCGACGTTTCGTTTACGGCTAAGGAGATTTGCGAGATTGCCAATGTCAACGGTGAATTCAAGGCGCTTATTGATATGGCACAGCAAACCGCAGGCTGGATATTCAACACCAAGGATATCGAGGTTATTGCCGAGCTTTATTCAAACCTGATGCTTTCAACCGAGTATATTCTTGCACTCATCGGCTATTTTGTGCGTAAGCGTGAAAAGCCGCTTCGCTATCTTATCAGAGTTGCAAACGATTATATCGAAAACGGCATAGACACGGCGGCGGCACTTGAAGAAAAACTGCAATGGCTTGAAAGGTTTGACGGCCGTGCAGGAAAGGTACGCTCGATGTTCGGCATGGGTGCAAGGGACTTCAGCAAAAAGGAAATGGAGTTTCTCGCAAAGTGGTTTGACGAGTTCAAAGTCAGCGACGAAATGCTTAAAGAGGCGTATGATATAACCGTCAACAACACGGGCAAGGCTTCTTTCAGCTACATAAATAAGATTCTTGAAAACTGGCATAAAGACGGTATAAAAACTCCGTCGGACTTGAATAAAGGCGGTAGCAAAACGGCAAAGCCGCAAAAAAAGACTACACGTGCAGGTACAGCTACGGCACGCAGTTTTGACGTTGACGATGCACTTTCAAAGGCACTTCAGCGTTCATATAACGGAGAGAATAAATGAGCTTTAACAGTAAAAACTACTACTATCTTCGGGAAGCTTTTGAAAAAAAGCACCTTGAAAAAATTGCGGCAGCAGAGGCGAGAGCCGCCACACTTGCCGAAAAGGTTGAGGGCGTGCGTGAGATAGACGAGGCGCTTGCATCAACTGCGGCACGCATTTTCGGTGCGGCACTCGGCGGCAAGCAGGAGCTTGAAAGCCGAATGGCGAGCATCAAAAGGGATACGGAGTATCTGCGTGAGGCACGTGCAAGACTTATTACGGCGGCAGGCTATCCTGCGGATTACAGCGATGTAAAATACGATTGCGAAAAGTGCAAGGACCTCGGCTTTGTAGAAACTAAAATGTGTGAGTGCTTCAAGCGTGCGCTTGTGCTTAAAGGGTACGAAACAAGTGGACTCGGTGCGCTTATCGGCAAGCAGACCTTTGACAATTTTTCGCTTGACTATTTTAAGGGTGCCGACCGTGAGCGAATGAAACAGAATTTTGATATCATTCGTTCATATGCCGAAAAATTTTCACTGAAAAGCGGTTCTTTGCTTTTTATGGGCGGTACGGGACTCGGCAAAACCCATCTTTCAAGCGCAGTTGCAAAGACGGTTATCGACCGTGGCTTTGACGTGCTTTACACCTCTGCACTTAATCTGGTTTCGGATTTTGAGAGGGCAAAGTTCAAGGGCGAGGGCGATACTGAGCAGTATTTCGATGCCGAGCTTCTGATTATTGACGACCTCGGCACCGAGGGGGCTTCTGCGTTTACAGAGTCGTTTATTTACAACGTTATCGACACACGTATCTGCAAGGGCAGTCCCACGGTTGTCAGCACAAATCTTGATGCACGTGAGCTTTCCGAGCGTTACGGCGAGAGAATTTTCAGCCGCTTGCTCGGTGTATACATGCCGCTTGCATTTTGCGGCAATGATGTCAGATTTGAGAAAAAATAATTAAATTCTTGTAGGGCGGGGGCTTGCTCCCGCCGTAAGCAAAGCTTAGATGTTGTACCGGCGGGAGATAAACCCCCGCCCTACGATATGTCAAAGATATAAATAATTAAATTTACAGAGTAGAATGATGTGCGTGAAGTGCCGTACTGACGGGGAGTTGCAGGGCGGACGAAGGCTTATGCCGCGGTACGTCATTCGCATCCCGCTGAAAAACAGTCCGCTGAAAGCGGAATATAACGGGAAGGCTCTATTTTGAAAAATAGGAGACTTCAAAATGAAATTCAATACCAAAATTATTGTAAGACTTGCACTCTTTGCGGCAATAAGCCTTGTGCTTGGAAAATACTTGCAGATACCCATTGGCGACTCAATAAGAATAAGCTTCGAGAATCTTACGCTTATTCTTGCGGGCTACGTTTACGGCCCCCTGTGCGGCATGCTTTGTGCTATTGTTGCCGACCTTGTTGGGTGCCTTTGCGTTGGGTTCCCGATAAACCCTATTATCACGCTCGGTGCGGCGGCTATCGGATTTTTTGCAGGTGTATTCGGCAGGCATGGCTTTGCAAAAACGTCAAGTCTTGTTCTTTCTGTGGCGGTAGCGCACTTGATAGGCTCGGTTTTAATTAAAAGCACGGGGCTTTACATCTATTTTTCAACGCCCATACCGATTCTTTTGTTACGTATTCCCGTTTATGCCGTAGTCGGCACTTTGGAATACATGCTTATACGTTTTTGCCTTAATCACCGGGGTATAAAGGAGTTGTTATAATGAACTATACAGAGGCTTTGGAGTATATACACTCGGTTACGTGGCGTGGCAGTATGCCTGGACTTTCACGCATAGAGGAGCTTTGCAGCCGCATGGGAAATCCCGAAAAGGGACTGAAATGTATACACATCGGCGGTACAAACGGCAAGGGCAGTACCTCGGCTTATCTTACGTCGGTGTTGATGGCGGCAGGCTACAGTGTAGGCACGTTCACCTCACCCTATGTGCGTACGTTTAACGAGCGTATTGCAATAAACGGCTCACCCGTTTCAAATTATATGCTTGCAAAGGCGGTGGAGGCGGTGAAGCCGCATGCCGATGCAATGGAGGATAGCCCCACCGAATTTGAACTGATAACTGCGGTGGGCTTTGAGATATTCAAACGCAAAAAGGTTGATATAGTTGTGCTTGAGGTTGGTCTTGGAGGACGTTTTGACTCGACAAACGTTATCGAAAAGCCACTTGCCTCGCTTATCACGGGTATAGCTTTTGACCATATGCAGCTTCTCGGCGACAGCCTTGCAAAAATCGCATGGGAAAAGGCAGGCATAATCAAAAACGGCTCGCCCGTCGTTACCGCAAAACTTAAACAAGAGGCGGCGGAGGTAATAGCCGCCGAGGTCAAAGAAAAGAATACAACACTTGCCACAGTAACCCCTGAAAGCATCAGGGTACATTCCGATACGCTTGACGGTATCGTAATGGACTACGGCGAGTTCAAAAACATAAAAACTTCGCTTATCGGCGGCTATCAGCCGCTTAATATTGCACTTGTGTGCGAGGCGGTCAAGGTGCTTCGCAGTGAGGGAATAAGAATAAGCGACAGTGCTTTTTACAGCGGCATTGCTGCCGCAAAGTGGCACGCAAGGTTTGAGAAGCTCTCCGAAAATCCCGTAATTATATTTGACGGCGGTCATAATGAGGAGGGCGTGCGTGCGGCGATTGAAACTGCCCAAAAGGTTTTCGGCGGTAAAAAGGCTGTGCTGCTTACGGGTGTAATGGCGGATAAAGCGTATGATGCGATGGTTGATATTATCGCACCGCATATAAGCGAGGTGTTCACGTTAAAGGTGGATAACCCAAGGGCACTTGATGCGGCATCGCTTGCCGCAGTTTACGAAAAACACGGCGTAAAAGCAACAGCAAACGATAATATTGCTTTGTCGCTCAAAGCGGCAAGGCAGAGAGCATGCGAGCTTGACGTACCACTTCTCATCCTCGGTTCGCTGTATCTTTATAAGGACATATATAAGAGGGTATAGTTTGTAGAAACGAAGGCGTTCTTTCTTAAGAAGAAAGAACCAAAGAAAAACTGTAAAATATTTAATCAGTAGCCAAAGCTACTGGCAATAATTTTTATCAAAAAGGTTTGGAGGTGTCGGAACCTTTCCTTAAAAGGTTCTGACGATTTTTATCCGTTTTTCTTGTGAAGAATTTGTGATATTGCTTGACGTGGTTTTAAAAGCAAGATATCATAAGGTATAATCTTTCAGCTCGGAGGAAACATGGCATATACACTGGGAATCGACATCGGTTCCACTACGGTTAAGGTAGTGGTTCTTCGTGACCGAGAGCCTATTTTTGAGAAATATGAGCGTCACTATTCTGCGGTACGTGAAAAAACCGACGCTATTTTATGCGAGGCGGAGCCTTATCTTGAGGGGCAACCTTTCAAGGTAGCAATATCGGGCAGTGCAGGTCTTGGACTTGCAACCGAGGCGCAGTTGCCTTTTGTGCAGGAGGTTTATGCAACCTCACGTGTTGTCGAGGCACTTGAACCTGACACAAAGTGCGTTATTGAGCTTGGCGGCGAGGATGCTAAAATAATATTTTTTGACGGCGGAATTGACGAGAGGATGAACGGCTCCTGTGCAGGCGGTACGGGTGCGTTTATCGACCAGATGGCTACTCTGCTTGATGTTGATGCAGACGAGCTTGACCGATTGAGCCTTGAGGCAAAGCGTATTTATCCCATTGCATCACGCTGCGGTGTGTTTGCAAAGACCGATATTCAGCCGCTACTCAATCAGGGCGCAAGCAAAAGCGACATTGCCATGAGCATTTACAAGGCGGTTGTAAACCAGACCGTTGCAGGTCTTGCACAGGGTAAAAAGATACGGGGCAAGGTGCTGTTCCTCGGCGGACCGCTTTACTATTGCAAGGGACTTCGCAAGTGCTTTGCCGAAACACTCGGACTTGATGAAGCGGATGCGGTTTTTCCGTCTTTTGCACGCTATTCGGTTGCGATGGGTGCGGCAATTTACGCCGAGAAAAACGGCGAGGAGTTCTATGTGCGTGACATGCTTTCACGCATACGTACTGCAAAGGCAGTGCATACTACCGAACAGCTTGAGCCGCTTTTTTCGGGTGCGGAGGAGTACGGATATTTCCGTGCACGTCATCAGCAAAACTCGGTTAAGTCGAGGGATATCGAATCCTACACGGGTAATGCGTATCTCGGCATTGACTGCGGCTCTACTACAACAAAGCTTGCGCTTATCTCTGCAGATAAGGAGCTTTTGTATACATACTATGCATCAAACAAGGGCGACCCTGTTGAAATCGTGCGTGAGCAGCTTGCCGAAATCTATGAAAAATGCGGCACTCGTGTGAAAATTTGCGGCAGTGCCGTGACAGGCTACGGCGAGGAGCTTATCAAAAACGCTTTCGGCGTTGATTTCGGCATCGTTGAAACCATTGCACACTTTACGGCGGCTAAGCATTTCATGCCCGAGGTGAATTTTATTTTAGACATCGGCGGTCAGGATATAAAATGCTTCCGTATAAAGAACGGTGCCATAGACAGTATCATGCTCAATGAGGCATGCTCGTCGGGCTGTGGCTCGTTTCTTGAAACCTTTGCAAAGTCGCTCGGCTGCTCGATTGAGGAGTTTGCGACAAGAGGACTTTTTGCAAAGCGACCTGTTAACCTCGGCTCACGCTGCACAGTGTTTATGAATTCCTCGGTAAAGCAGGCACAAAAGGACGGCGCAACATTAGAGGATATTTCTGCAGGACTTTCTATAAGCGTTGTCAAAAACGCTCTTTATAAGGTTATCCGTGTTGCCAATGCCGATGAACTCGGTAAAAACGTTGTGGTGCAGGGCGGCACGTTTTACAATGATGCGGTGCTTCGTGCATTTGAAAAGGAGCTTTCACGTGAGGTAGTCCGTCCCGATATCGCAGGTCTTATGGGTGCATTCGGCGCGGCACTTTATTCAATGCGTGCTTCCGCAAGCAATATTATTTCAAAAGAGGCACTTGCCTCATTTACACATACGGCAAAGGCAACCGTGTGCAAGGGTTGTACAAACAACTGTTCGCTCACCGTAAACACTTTTTCGGACGGCAGAAGATTCATTTCGGGCAACCGTTGCGAAAAGGGTGCAGGTATAAAGCAAAACAGTGAAAAGTTGCCAAATCTTCACGAGAAAAAGCGTGAACTTCTTTCCGCTTTCGGTGACACGGTCGGCACACGGGGCGAAACTGTTGGTCTGCCGCTTTCACTTGGCATGTTTGAGTTGCTTCCGCTCTGGCACACGTTATTCAGTGAACTCGGCTTTTCGGTAAAGGTATCGGAAATGTCAACAAGACGCACCTATGAAAAGGGGCAGTTTTCGATTCCGTCGGACACGGCGTGCTATCCGGCAAAGCTCATGCACGGCCATATTGCAGAGCTACTTGAGAAAAAGGTTGATGCAATTTTCTACCCATGCCTTACCTATAACGTTGACGAAAAACTCGGCGACAATCACTACAACTGTCCCGTTGTTGCGTATTATTCCGAGCTGCTCAGTGGCAACGTTGAGGAGCTTGCCGATATAAAGTTCCTCTATCCGTATCTTAATATTAATGATAAAAACGAGCTTGCAAACGAGCTTTACGGCTTTTTGAAGAAGCAGTTTGACGGCATAAAAAAGCGTGACGTGACACGTGCGGTCAAGCGCGCATTTGCGGCATTTTCAAGCTATGAGAGTGCGGTGCGTGATGCAGGTGTACGGGCGATAGAGTATGCACGTGAGCATGCAAAGCCGATTATGGTTCTTGCCGGCAGACCGTATCACGTTGACAGCGAGATAGGTCACGGCATTGACACGCTTGCAAATTCACTTGGTTTTGTGGTTGTCAGCGAGGACAGCGTGTACCACCTTGCAAAAATGCGTCCTGTCGGCGTGCTTAATCAATGGACATACCATTCACGCCTTTACGGTGCGGCGTTCTTTGCAAGCGAAAACAGCGACGTTCAGCTTGTGCAGCTTGTTTCATTCGGTTGCGGAGTGGATGCGGTGACTACCGATGAGGTGCGCACTATTCTCGAGGGCAACGGAAAGCTTTATACGCAGATAAAAATTGATGAAATAGCCGGTCTTGGCGCAGTAAAAATTCGTTTACGCAGCCTTATCGGTGCTATAGAAGATAAAAAATGACAGAGAAAAACTACGTTCCTTTTACAAAGGAAATGATAAGTGAATATACCATTCTGGCGCCGAATATGCTGCCGATACATTTTAACATCGTTCTGCAGTTTATGCGTGACAGAGGGTATACGGTTGACCTTCTGACCGAGAACGGCCCCGAGGTTGCCGAAACGGGACTGAAGTACGTGCATAACGACATGTGCTATCCCGCAATTCTGGTAATAGGGCAGTTTATGCGTGCTATCGAAAGCGGCAAATACGACCCTCACAAGGTTGCACTTATCTATTTCCAGACCGGCGGCGGTTGCCGTGCATCAAATTACATATTCCTGCTCCGCAAGGCACTTGCAAAAGCAGGCTACGGCTACGTGCCCGTAATTTCCATAAGCTTTGACTCGCTTGAGGAGCATCCGGGCTTCAAACTTGATGTTCCCACATGGTACAAACTGCTTTACGGCTTTATGTATGCCGACCTTATAATGGCACTTTGCGAGCAGGTCCGCCCGTACGAAAAGAATAAGGGCGAGGCAAAGGCACTTGCCGACAGCCTTTCGGGCGAGGTTGCCGCACATATGCGTGGCGGTGTCGGCGGCAGACGCAGCGAAAAGCTGATGAAAAGCATTGTCGCCCGATTTGCGGCTGTTGAGCAGGACAGAAGTGTAAAGAAGCCCCGTGTCGGAATCGTCGGTGAGATATATGTAAAGTTTTCACCGCTCGGCAATAACTCGCTCGGTGATTTTCTTGTTGAAAACGGTGCAGAGGTTGTCCTCCCCGGTCTTATGAATTTTATGCTCTACTGCGTATATAACAAGGTAGAGGATTATAAGCTGTACCGCAAGGGCGGTTGGCTTGCGTATAAGGGAGCACAGATTGCGTACAAGTTCCTTTCGGCAAAGCAGGCAAAAACTGCAAAAATTATTGAGGAAAGCGGTGTTTTCCGTGCTGCGGAGTCGTTTGACGAGGTGGTAGCAATAGCAGAGAAGTGCATAGGCAGAGGTTGCAAAATGGGAGAGGGATGGCTGTTGCCTGCGGAGATGCTTTCGCTTGCGGAGCACGGTACGCCCAACATCGTTTGCGCACAGCCTTTCGGATGCCTGCCGAATCACATCTGCGGCAAGGGAATGATGAAACCGATAAAAGAGCATTATCCAAACGCAAACATAATTGCGGTTGACTATGATGCCTCCGCTTCAAGGGTAAATCAGGAAAACCGCATAAAACTTATGCTCGCAAATGCAAAAATCGAGTAAGTAAGATGAACTAATGTTTATGGTTGTAAAATGGAAACTACAAACCTGTAGGGGCGATTATCAATCGCCCGCATGTACAACATCTGCTGGCGGCTGACGGGCGATTAATAATCGCCCCTACGGTATACATTTAAACAATCCCATAAACAATATTTTATCTTGACAATAAAAAATTGGTATGATAAAATCAAATTGGAAATAATATTTACCGTGAGGGAGTAGTCACGGCTTTTTGTAAAGCCGCTTCAAGTTCAACAATCGGCGAAAATTTTCGTCTGGCTTGAGTGAAATGACAAGACTCATGGATAGGTCACCCTATCCATGAGTCTTTTTTAATCAGTACCCAAAAAATATTATATAAAGGAAGGAATTAACATGAAGTTCTACACCGAAACAACGGAAGAAACGCTGAAAGCGGTCAATTCTTCCGAAAACGGACTGTCGAGCGCTGAGGCTGAAAAGCGACTCGAGGAAAACGGCAAGAACAAGCTCAAAGAGGCAAAGAAGGATTCGCTCATAAAGCGATTCTTAAAGCAGCTCGCAGACCCGATGATCATTATTCTGCTTGTTGCTGCGGCGATAAGTGCTGTTACCGCAGTTATTGAGGGCGGCGAGGGTTTTGTCGATGTGTTCATCATCCTCTTTGTTGTAATCATGAACGCAGTTCTCGGCGTTTATCAGGAGTCGAAGGCTGAAAAAGCCATAGAAGCCTTGCAGGAAATGAGTGCGGCAACGTCAAAGGTTCTCCGTGACGGTAAGGTTACTGTAGTCAAGAGCGAAGACCTTGTTGTCGGCGACGTTGTACTGCTTGAGGCAGGCGATGCGGTTCCCGCAGACGGACGTATTATCGAAAACGCAAGCATGAAGATTGAGGAAGCGGCTCTCACAGGTGAAAGCGTTCCCGTTAATAAGTTTATTGAAATCATCAACCTTGCGGATGAGTCTAAGGATGTTCCTCTCGGCGACCGTAAGAACATGGTTTACATGGGCTCTACCGTTGTTTACGGCAGAGGTGCCTTTGTTGTAACTGCAACCGGTATGGAAACCGAAATGGGCAAGATTGCGGATGCACTTGCAAATGCAGCAGAGGGACAGACTCCTCTCCAGATAAAGCTTGCACAGCTTTCCAAGATACTCACGTATCTTGTTCTCGGTATCAGTGCAATTATTTTTGCAGTTCAGCTTCTCCGTCCCTCCGAGCTTGAAATGTTCAAGAAGATTCTTGAGTCGTTTATGGTTGCGGTATCGCTTGCGGTTGCGGCTATCCCCGAGGGACTTGCAATGGTTGTTACCGTTGTACTTTCCATAGGCGTTACCAATATGTCAAAACGCCGTGCCATTATCCGCCGTCTTACTGCAGTTGAAACTCTCGGTTGCGCACAGATTATTTGCTCGGATAAGACAGGTACTCTCACCCAGAACCGCATGACCGTTGTTGACCACTACGGCGATGACGAAAATCTGCTTGCAAGTGCAATGGCACTCTGCTCTGATGCAGAGCTTGACGAGGACGGCAACGTTACAGGTGAGCCTACCGAGGCTGCACTCGTTGCTTACGCAAAGGCACTCGACCTCAAGAAGTACAGCCTTAAAGAGGTATGCCCCCGTGTTGGTGAGGCTCCCTTTGACAGTGGCAGAAAGATGATGTCCACCGTGCATAGCGTGGACGGCAGCTTTGTTCAGTATACCAAGGGTGCTCCCGATGAAATTCTCCGCCGTTGCACCTCTTACATCGAAAACGGCGAGGAAAAGCCTTTAACCGATGCAAAGATGCATGAGATCATGGCAGCTAACAAGGCTATGGCAGACCGTGCGCTCCGTGTGCTTGCGGCTTCTATGCGCAAGTATAGCGAAATGCCGCAGTCGCTTGAGCCGAGCGACCTTGAAGAAAATCTTTGCTTTGTAGGTCTTACGGGTATGATCGACCCCGTTCGTCCCGAGGTTAAGGATGCTATTGTTGAGTGTAATAGTGCAGGTATCCGTGCGATTATGATTACGGGTGACCACATTGATACTGCGGTTGCCATTGCAAAGGAACTCGGTATTCTCACCGAGGGCAAACGTGCTATCACAGGCTCGGAGCTTTCCGAAATGAGCGACGAGGAGTTTGCAAAGGTGTTCATGGATATCAGCGTTTATGCACGTGTACAGCCCGAGCATAAGACGAGAATTGTCACCGCTTGGAAGAACGCAGGCTACGTAACCGCTATGACAGGCGACGGTGTAAACGATGCTCCTTCCATCAAGTCCGCAGACATCGGTGTCGGCATGGGTATCACAGGTACCGACGTTACAAAGAACGTAGCCGACATGGTACTTGCCGACGATAACTTTGCTACAATCGTAGGTGCGGTTGAAGAGGGCAGAAGAATTTATGATAACATCCGCAAGGCGATACAGTTCCTGCTCGGCTCCAACATGAGCGAGGTTATCTCAATCTTTGCGGCAACTCTTATGGGCTTTACAATTCTCAAGCCCGTACACCTCCTTTGGATAAATCTCGTTACCGACTGTTTCCCTGCACTTGCGCTCGGTATGG
The DNA here is from genome assembly GCA_045538895.1 of Eubacteriales bacterium. Classification (GTDB taxonomy): domain Bacteria; phylum Bacillota; class Clostridia; order Oscillospirales; family CAG-272; genus UMGS902. The sequence goes on along the minus strand of JAZQEH010000075.1, from coordinate 671 downwards.
AAAAGGCGGAGCCGGGTATTATGAAGCGTAAGCCGAGAAAGGCTAACGAGGGCGTATTTGCAGGCGGCATGGGCTTTGACGTTGCATATCAGGGACTCATGGTTTCGGCACTTACCCTTATCTCTTACTTTATCGGTGCTCTTATCGGTGCTGATCACGGCGCTAGTGATCCTGCCGACCACGGCATGACCATGGCGTTCCTCACCATGTCCATGGCAGAGATTTTCCATTCGTTCAACATGCGTTCACAGCGCGGTTCTATCTTTAAGCTTGGCTCTTTCAACAAGGTGCTTGGTATTGCGGCAGTGGGTAGCCTTATCGCAACCACTCTCGTTTGCGAGGTTCCTTTTCTTGCGGCAGCATTCGGCTTTACACAGATTGACCTCACAGAATATGCAATCGCACTCGGTCTTGCAGTTCTCACTATCCCGATTGTTGAAACCGTTAAGTTCGTTCAGAGAAAACTTGCAAAGAATAAGTAAATCAAAATCCCACCGCAAGGTGGGATTTTTCGTTGCTCGCAGTAGCGATAAATTAATGTTTACATTAACAAGCCTTCCTCAGACGAGGAAGGTGGCGCCGCAAGGCGACGGAAGGAGGGACCATTCTAATTGTTACTTTTTCCCTCCCTCAGTCAGCGTTCCGCTGACAGCTCCCTCGTCTGAGGGAGC
>JAZQEH010000074.1:0-18985 GCA_045538895.1 Eubacteriales bacterium | reverse complement strand
ATAATTCGACATAAGTCCGTATATAAGCTTCAAATTTATCATGTCGCTTGATGCAAGCAGACTTTCAAGCCTACCTAAAACAATCTGGTTTGCATATTCAGGCACAAAATCCACGGGCGGGTACACGGCATTTCCGCTTGTGCTGCCACGCTTTTTGAATTCGCACGGGACACGAATCATCACCGATGACCAGCCGTATTTGAGTCGAAGCATGTGCGCTTCAACCAACGATTTGCCACATGCGTAAAAACTTGTGGAAATAGTAGACACTCCGTCACCGTAGAGCCTTGACAAAAAGGTGTCGCCGTGGCTGACGATGTATAAAGACGGAGCATAAGCTCCCATAGCCTGCAAAAACTCGATAAGAGCGATTGCCTGATGGTCATTAGTGCAGACAACCGCATCGAAGCTGTCCTTTTCTGCAAGAAAACCCTTGAAGCTTTGCAAAAGGTTGCCCTTGTCATGGAAAACCGAAAAGTTTTCGGCATCGGCATGGCGATAAAGCATATGTTCCTTGTTTTTGCCTGCCGCCGATTTTTCGGAAGAACCAAGCAATGCAATGCGGTGCTTACCGTTTTTGTGCAAGAACTCAACAAGCTCCTTTGTGGCGGTATCAACGTCGCCGCAAACCTGACTGTATATGCGTGAAAACTTTATTTCCGATTCGGTAACCGACAGTATCGGATGTATCGCAAGCGGGGCAAGCAGTGCAGAAACCTCTTCAAGATAGACAAAGGAATTAAAAAGAATGATAACGGAGGAGTCACTCCCGAGCTTTGCTGCCGCATTGACAAATAAAGCGGTATCGGTGAAGAGTTTTACGGGAATACGGCGGCGTGATGCCTCGTCATAAATTCCACGAAGCTTCGTTTCGCACCAATGGCTATTGCGATAGTGTGGATCGCAGAGTATCAGTAAAGCCATTCAGACACCTCCTTTTTGTATAGAATATCATATTATAAGGAATAAGACAAGCCGTTTTTTGGCTAAAAAGCCTGTACTTTTTTACGTTTTCCTTTGCCTTGTGCTTGCGTTATTCTTTAGTCTATAATATAATTGTAAGATTTTATCTTGGAGGTAGAATATGCGTAAAGGTTTACTTTTCACTCTAACTGTTTTTATGCTTGCGGCAATCTGTCTTTGCACGGCTTTTGCAAGCGACAACGTTGTCTTTCTGTCATCGGGTGCAACCGGTAACGGTTCAAGTGCATCCACACCCATAGGTACCCTTGACGGTGCATATAATGCACTCGGCACAAACGGCGGTACCATTGTATTTATGAATTCATATTCCATAAGTGCAAAGGACGACGTGCCAAAGCATACCGGCAAGGTTACCTGGACTTCCGTTTACGGCGGCACAGACTACCGTGAAAGCGGTGCCGAGCTCAAGTATGTTGGGGGTGGCTTCCGCGTAGGTCTTGGCGGCCCCACCGAAATTGATTATTTTAACTTTGCCGACACTTCCACCAGCGGCGGCGTACTTGCGGCAAACTATAACGACCTCACCATCGGTTACAACGTAACCACCGTCAATGAAGGTAAGCTTTATCTTATCGGCGGTGCAAACATTGATACGTCCGTTGGCTCACTTCCCGCAGGCAAGACTGCTACTGTCACCGTAAACAACGGCTCGTACAGCATGATAGTTGCGTTCAGCCGCAGCGTGGCAAACGTTAACCACTTTGGTACGGTTGTGCTTAACTTGAACGGCACTGCTACCGTTAAAAACTGCCACCTCGGCACACAGAATGCGGCAAATGCAAAGTCGGGCAATGCAGTATTCAACATTTCCGATAACGCATCCGTTACCGGCACACTCTATCTGTCAAGCCCCACAGCAACCTCAACCTCTAACGGCTCTGTTACCGTAAACGCACGAGGAAATGCGAGCGTCAATGCAATTCTCCGCTATCTTGCAACCTATTTCCCGAGTGGCACACGTACCCTCAACTATGAGGAAACCGTTTCTTTCCCCACTCCTTACTCCACATATTTCGGCTCGGTCAACGTAATTGAGCCTGAAGAACCCGATACTCCCGATACTCCCGATGTACCGCAGGTTTACGAGGTCGTTTACCTCTCTTACGGTGCAACCGGCAACGGTTCTTCTCCCACCTCTCCCTGCGGCACGTTTGAGGAAGCATTCACACATCTTGATACTACCAAAAACGGCACAATAGTACTTGTCGGCACTTATCCCGTTAACGCAAACGTACAGCTTCCCGACTACACAGGCGAAATTCTTATTACCTCCGTTTACGGCGGAGTTGATTACCGTGAAAGCGGTGCAGAGTTTGTGTTCTCCGGCGAGCATCATCTTGCAGTAGGCGGTCCTACCACCTTTGACGGTATCCGCCTTAAGTGTACAAACGTAGGTACTGCACAGATTGCTTCTATCGCAGGCAACTTCTTCCCGCTTACTCTCGGTGAGGACGTACAGACCGTTGATGCATCGGGCAGCGATGCGGCACTCCTTTACATTGTGGGCGGCCCCAACAACGATACTACCAAGGGTGCACTTGCGGCAGACAAGAGCAGTACCCTCACCATCAAGAGCGGCTCATATCAGGGTGTTACCACCTTCAGCCGCAGAATTGCAAACCTCTCCCACACAGGTACGATGTACGTATCCCTCTGCGGTGACGTTTATGCAAAGGACGTTTACCTTGGCACAATGGGCACTGCTGCAGCAGGCGGTACAACGGTATTTACAATGGAAGACAACGTAAATATCGGCACACTCTACCTCGCAAACTATACAAACACCAAGACTAACGGTACTGTAAGCGTTACTGCAAAGGACAATGCTTCTGCAAGTGCTCTCGACAAGTGTGCAGATACATATTTTGTAAATTCCGATGCAAAGACGCTGAATATCGCTCTCACCGCTTCGGTTCCGTCCGTTGAGTATTTCGATACCGTTTCGCTTATCGACGTAAAGTATCTTACGTTAGCAGACCGTGGCACCGAAAACCTCACATACGCAGGTGTAAACGCACTCGACGTAACCTCTTATGCAAAGGACGGACTCACTCTTCCCTATCCCGAAAGCCTTACCGAGTTTACTCTCACGCTTACGTATATAAACGGCAGTGTCAACACTACCTACACCTACTCCGTAACTGAAGAAAACGGCGTGGCTGTAGCCACACTTGAAAGCACCGAAAGCTTTGATGGCTCTGTTGTATACGTTAAGGACGGTGCTACCGGCACGGGCTTTACTCCCGCATCCCCCTGCAGCTCGCTTGAGGCGGCGCATGCACTTCTTCCGAGCGGCGGTACAATCGTGCTCGTAGGCGAAACCACCGTTTCCGCAAAAACTACTCTCCCCACTCATACAGGCACAATGACATACACAAGTGTGTACGGCGGTGTTGACTACCGTGAAAGCGGCGCACGTCTTTATTTCCCTAACGGCATAACCGTTCTTCTCGGCGGTGAAGCTATTTTCAAGGATATCGCAATTCACACCGATTCTTATACCTATATCACCGCAGGCTTTAACCCCCTCACATTTGATACGGGCGTTGTTACAACCCATACCGAAGAGAATCTTGCAAAAGATTCCGATGAAGTAAACGGTCTGCGTATTGCCGGCGGTTACAATACCGTAACTCTCGGAGAGATTACCGACAGCCGCAATGCTACGATTACTCTCAAGAGCGGTTTCTTCCGCTTCGTACACGGCTTCTCCCGTTATTCGGGCAAGACCACCTATACAGGCACTGCCAACATCATAGTTGAGGGTACGGCGATTGTTGACGAGCTTATCACGGGTGCTACCCAGAACGATGCAACTGCGGCAAACGTAAATCTTACCGTTTCCGACAATGCACGTATTTACAACGTATTTGTGGGCGGTCAGCAAAAGACAAACCTCCTTACAGGTGCTTTTAACTTTGTTGTTAACGGCGGCGACGTTTACGAAATCGACGCACTCTGCCTCTTTACCGCTACAGAATGTGAAACCACTCTTACCTATGATGTGAGTACAGTTCCGGACGGTCTTGTAATGCTTGCTTCCGTTGCACAGTTCAAGACTATCCGTACCTTCTGCGAGCGTGACAACACTCACGATTATTCCGCACCCTTTGCAAGCGAGTTTGATGCAAGCGTTACGCTCAAGAAATGCTCGATTTGTGGCGATATTCAGTTTGTCAGCGAACTCCCCGATGCTACCGGCGAAAACGTTGTATTCGTAGCAGAGGGCGGTCTTGGCGACGGTTCTCACCCTGCAATCCCCACAAGCGACCTTTATGCCGCATTTGAAACACTCAAGGATAGCGGCGGTACCATCGTTATTATCAATGCGTACACGCTTGATACAAATACCACTCAGAAAATCGGCGGTGCTCCCTCGTTCTTCCAGGAGCCGCTTCATGAAGGTGCAATCACCGTAACTTCTCTTTACGGCGGTGTTGACTACCGTGAAAGAGGTGCAAAGTTCGTATTTGACGGCAACGTTGACTACAAGCTCGGCGGCTCTGTTACATTCGACCACATCGTATTTGATGCAACCGAGGCTACCACGTCAAATACCATCGTTGCACGCTACAACCCCGTAACCTTTGGCGAAGACGTTGTGATGCTCCGCGACATGGACGACCAGTATTCACTCGACCTTATCGGCGGTTATCTCTACTTCCGTTACACCGATTTCACCGACGTTGAAATTGATGACGAGCTTATCGAAATGGTTAACCCCGCACGTCCACTCGAAATCAATCCCGAAACGGGCGATTACACCATTGACCAAAACGATATCACATACGTTGAAAAAGAAGGCGTTGCATCTACCTTCTTCCTCCGCAAAGCGGCGGGCGACAGCATCAACAAGATGTTTGCAGATATGCACGCACTTGGCTTAAAGCGTCCCAACTGGATAAGCTACGCATGGCGTGGATACTACGCACAGTATGACGGTTATTCCAAGCAGGTTGGTAATATCCGTGTAAACTACCCGAATTATGACTTTGAGAGAGCACATAAGACTGTTCTTCAGTCCTGCTCGCTTCCCGGCTCATCCGAGCATCATCTTGGTCTTGCAATCGACTTCCACGATGCCGATGCCGCCGAAACCAATCCGCACTTCGCATACGATAAGACCGCAGAGTGGGCATGGCTCTTAAAAAATGCTCACAAGTACGGCTTCATTCTCCGTTTTACACCCAAGGATACCGCAACCACAGGCTTTATCTATGAGGCATGGCATTTCCGCTACGTAGGCATTGAGCATGCAACTGCTATTGCAAACCTCAACTCAAACGGAGACCCCGTGGCAAACGCAGATATGCTCCTCTCCCCCGAATGGTGTCTTGAAGACTACGCAGGTCTTGTGCTTGGTATGTATGACCTCGACTCAAACGTAACTGTTAACGGCGGTACGTTTGCACACGTTGAGGGCGGCTCAAGAGGTTGCGACAGCATTACCTTTACAGGTGAAGAAAACGTTACAATCGGTGAAAACGCTAAAATAATGCCCGAGGGCACAACCTACGACGTAGTTTACTTCGCAAACGGTGCAAACGGCGACGGTCTTACCGCTGCTTCCCCCGTTGGCACTCTTGCAAAGGCATATGCACTTCTCGGCAATGACGGCGGCACTCTCGTTTGGATGAATGAGCTTGCCGTAAGTGCCGCAACAGAGCTTCCTGCACACGAGGGTACTGTTACGATAACCTCCGTTTACGGCGGAGTTGACTACCGTGAAAACGGTGCGGCACTCAAGTACACTGCAAGTATCCGTGTAGCGTTCAACGGTCCTACCGTGCTTGAAAACTTCACAATTATCAACGCATTCGGCGGTGAGCATCTCCTTTGTGCAAACTTCAATGAACTCACCCTTGGCGAGGGCATTAAGGTTGTTGATACAAAGAGTGCGGACGTAAAGACACTCATAGTTGTAGGCGGCGGTAACAACAACCTCTCTGTAGGCACTCTTGACGAGGGTGAAACAAACACCATCACCGTTAAGAGCGGTACGTACAAGCAGCTTGTTGCGTTCAGCGCTTATAATACAAATCTTTCACATACAGGCACCGTTACCGTTACAATCGGCGGTGACGCAAGCTTTAGCTCTGTTATCATGGGTGCAAAGGCAAACGGCTCAAAGGGCGGTACAACGGTAATGACTGTTACCGACGATGCAACCGTTGGCACCGTATACCTTGCAAACGGTGATAACACCGCTGTAACAAACGGCACCGTTACTCTTTATGTAAGAGAGAATGCAACCGTAACTGCGTTTAACCACTACCGTGAAGGATTGTTTGCAGAAGACGGTGCACGTAACCTCTACTATGAGGAAACTGCAAATCTTCCCGCATCGCTTGAAACGTACTTTGACAATATCACGGTTATTGAGCCTGCGGCACGTACCGGTGATGCAGACGGCAATGGCGTGACAACTCTTAAGGATATTGTCCGCATGATGCGTGTTATTGCAGATCAGGACGTAAGTTGCTCCGACGAAGCAGACATCGACCGTGACGGCATAATTACCGTCTTTGACGTTCTTGCTGTAATTAAACTTATTATCAACAGCTAAAACAAAAAGCCTGCAAAGGAAATCCTTTGCAGGCTTTTTTACATCATCAGTGTGAATATTTTCTTGACATGGCGTCGAAAATGTGATAACATGGTTATCGAAACAAGGTGGTGTAATAAGATGAACAAAATCGAGGGTAAAAGAAGATATACGCTCGGTGAGGAGATTTTCTCTTCTATAGTACACGGAATAGGTGCGGCACTCGGCATAGCGGCTCTTGTCACTATGATAGTGCGTGCTGCTTCTCACGGTGATGCGTATGCGGTTGTGTCGGCGGCGATTTTCGGCTCGTCACTTGTAATTCTTTACACAATGTCAACGCTTTATCACGCTCTCGCCAACGAAAAAGCGAAAAAGGTGTTCCGCATATTCGACCATGCAACCATATTTTTACTGATTGCAGGTACCTACACACCGTATCTGCTTGTAACCCTGCGTGGGCAGACGGGCTGGATTCTTTTCGGTGTACTGTGGGGACTGTGTGCGGTTGGCATTGTGTTTGATTCTATCATGCTTGAAAAATTCCGCAAAATTGAGATGCTTCTTTATATCGGCATGGGCTGGTGCATAATTATCGCAAGCGGCACACTTGTGCAGAACCTTGCAAGCGGCGGACTTATACTGCTATTTACAGGCGGCGTGCTTTACACCGTCGGCATACTGTTTTATGCACTCAAAAAAGTTAGATACATGCATTCGATCTGGCACATTTTTGTGCTTTGCGGCTCGGTACTGCACTATTTTTCTATTTATCTGTACGTGCTTTAAAAAGGTTTTCCTTGACAACGCACTCCTCTGAAACATATAATAGATATATGAATTTCAAGGAGAAAAGACGATGAAGAAAGTTCTTTTTACAATATCTGCCGCTATCATGATTGCCGTGTTGCTTGCCGTGCTCGGCTCGCTTATCTATGTTATCTGCGACCAGATCTCGCTTTTCTCCGTTCCCGAAAAAGATATAGAAACCACGGTGGCGACTACCGCTCCCGAAGAAACCGTAACAACCGCATCGGAATATACCAAAGAAATACCGCTTGAGGATGGCGGCAAAGACGTATTCAGGTACCGCTATGACGGAACGCTTATCGAATACCACAAGTACAACGTCTACGGCGGTGTGGTGCTAAGCAGATACTATGACGAAAGCGGCATGCTCACCCTCACACGTGAGCATCATATTACCCCGGCAGGCTACCGTGACGGGTATACCGAAACCGATGCAAGCGGAAACAAAGTTCGCTATAATCAGGACGGAAGCATCCGTTTTGAGGAAAAAGCCGATGCAAGTGTCCAATAGTTTTTCAGCACCAAGTGTTAAAACTTGGTGCTTTTTTTTATTCTTTCGCATATACTTTTAGCAGATAAACAAAAGGAGGAGTATATGTGAACAATCTCAAATGCGGAGCAAAGCTTATCGGGCTTACTATTCTTGCATTCGGTCTGGGGCTTCTCATGTCATTTTTTCTCCCTGAGGGTTTGCTTGCAGTTATAGAGGCAATTATAATCATCGGGATAGGATTTTTGTACTTCTCCTTAAAATAAACGGAGGGTTTATGAAAATTATAACCGTAAAGCCGCCGCGAATTTTTTGCGGAATCTTAAAGAGGCTTTTTAATAAATAGTATGCAAAACGCAGGAGGAATTGTTCCCCCTGCGTTTTGCGGATGGCTGACAAACACGTCAGAGCGCAAGTAAAAATAAAAGCAAAGCGAATAAAAAGAAATAATTTTTCACTTTGTATTAAAAACAAAATGCGGCAAGGGCTTAAAAAAAAGCCCTTGCCGTAACTTGCTTTTTCGGATTTTTGTCTCTACCGTACGCAGGAGGAATTGTTCCTCCTGCGTTTTATTTTTTACTTTGCGTAATCGGTGTAAATTCCGCTTACACCCATATCAATATATCTCTGCTGCTCGGCAGCATCGTTGACCGTATGCACGTAAAGCGGTACACCCGCTTTTACAAATTCGTCAACAAACCACTGCTTTGCAAGCGTTGCATCACCCGTAACCGCAAGCAGACCGTTCTTCACGGCAAATGCGGCATTATACTTGCCGTTTGACTTATCATTGTACGTCGGGAGTCGGTAAAGCGTGAGCACGATGTTTGAGTATCCCATCGCACGGACGGGCAAAAACTCCTCGTATTGATAAACCTGCGGAATAATGCGTGCAATAATCTCGGGGTGCTCTTTTGCAATATTGCGAAGCACCGCTACGTTATCCTCTTTGATATCGGTGACAATATAAACGTCGGTATGCGTCTTCATCCACTCAACAAGACTGTCAAGCGAAAGCGAGGTGTATTGATTGAAAATCTTTACGTTTTCAAACTCCGCTTTTGTGATAGGCTTATCGGTAATGCTATCCGAATAATAACTCGACCAGTCATGCAGACAAACTGCGTGTCCGTCGCTCGACAGAACAAAGTCCATCTCGATAACACGGAAGCCTTTTTCATAGGTGCTGTCAAGTGCCTCACGTGAGTTTGAGCCAAGCAAGCCGCCGATTTCACCGCCTGCATGTATGATCTTCTGCGGCAGAGTGTCTATTGTTTTCTTCGCAAACGAATGGTATGCGGTCGAAAGCATGGATGCCCTGCATGAATCATCATAAAGATGTGAGCCGTACTTTGTAAGTTCGGAAAAGAATATAACCGTTTCGCCGCCGATATTGTAGCTCTCCAGAACGTTACCGTCAAGATACGTCACAATGTCGGTTGCGTACACAGGCAAACGTCTGTTGCTTGGTCTTATCTGTGAAAGCGGTGCTGTAACGCCTGACGAATTCTTTGAAATCGAAAGTGTGCGTGCATCGGCGTTCCAGATAACGTCAAAGCCGTATCCGCGCAGATCCTCTGCCACAACGCAAAGCTTATCCTTGATATTGTACGCAGAAATCTCGTAGCCGTCGATAAAAGCTCTGATGTCGGTAGGCTGAACGTACAGCCCCTCGATACGTGCCGCCGCCGCACAGATAGTCAGTGAAAGGCATATCGCAACAAGCAAAACGCAGAATATTGAATGTCTTTTCGTTCTTTTCATACTAATATGCAAAGTTCCTTCTGTAGTAATATGAAACGTTATCGTAAAGTGCAGGCACTTCCGATGAGCGGTGTACCACGGGAGTTTCTGCCATAACACCGTCAGTAAACTGCATATACGCACTTCCCTCATATCCGCAAAGCTCAAACACCTTGTTCATCAGAAAATGAGGGGAAAGTGTCTCGCCCCCTCCCATAAAGCTATTGCCGCACACCTTTTTGGCAGCGTCATTTGCAAGTATGAGATATCGGGTGGAATAATAGTTCATAAATCCCTCCTCGGTGGAGGTGTCAATGTTTATGCCGTAGGAGGTGTATACGCTTCCGCCTACGCCCATCCATGGCTTATGGTCACCGAAGAACACAAGCACCAATGGTTCCTCCGTAGCAAGCATATCCATAGCGAAAGCATGCAGATACTCGGTTGTACCTTTTTGCGCATGCAGATAGTTGTTCATTATATTCTTATCCGCTTCGCTCACGTGGTCGCTTACAACGTAAGGAGCTTCAAAGCTTGCCGAGGCACTATCATACGGGCCGTGTCCCTGATAGGAGATACTGTAGCTGAAATACGGCTTTGCCCTGTCTCTTCCTGTGTAAATCTTATACATTTCAGGGAAAAACGCACTGTCCCATGTGATATCGCCGCCGCAATGCTCCTTATAATAGTTTTCGGTGAAATAATAGTTTTCAAAACCGAGGTTGCGGTTTATGTTCTGCCTGTTATAAAACCATGCGTTAAGCGGATGCGATCCCTCGGTAGTATATCCGTTTTCACGCAGATACCAGACGTATGAATTGCTTTTTGCCGAAAAAGTGTCAATATAATCAAACGGAAGTCCCGTTAAAAACTCACGCTCGGTTATACGTGTGTCACCTGCAAAAACGTCGGTCACAAGCGTGCCGCTGTAGCCAAGTGCCTCAAGCTCACGGTATTTTGCGTAGATATCCTCGGTAAAGGTAAGTTCCTTAAAGCGTGACATATCGTTGTATGCTTCAAGCATAACACATACGATATTGACTTTTTTGTCGCTTGGGATACCCTCATCGGTATACTTTGAAAGCTCGTCAACAACCTCGCTCTTATCATACCCATCAGGCGGAGTCGGAAAAGCATCCTTAACCGAATGAAGAAAAGGATATACAAAGCCTTTTGACATGTAAAGGCGTGAATCCGTCCATGTGCGTTCAACGGTATTATTCACAGTTTTGCTCTCATAAATACTGTCCGAAACATAAAGCGGTATTAAAAGAAGCGAAGCAAGCGTAAGTGCAGCCGCCGCAATAAAGCGTTTTTTGCCTGTGCCAAAACGACCGCGTGCAAAAAGCGCAAGAAGTGCCGTACCGATAGCAAGCACCGCTATGTAAATTGCTACCCTTTTGTCGATAAACAGCTTGTAGTCCTCAAGCATACGTCCTGCCTCGGTGACAAGCGTAATGTCCGAGAAAATAAAGCAGTCGCCACGGAATGCAATTTTATAGTAGTTTATAAGTGACGGAACGATAACAAGAACATTCGTGAGAACAAATGACCATACCGCACGGTTGCAAATAAGATACATAACTGCCGAAATGATTATCGGCGGACAAACGTTGAGTGCAAAAATATACGGGTTTTCAAGATATGACAGCCATACATCCATGCCGTAAGGCCCCGATGCAAATAAAAGGCTGCACATACCCACAGTAAAGCCGCCGAAAAGCGTGCAAACGAATGAGAAAAACACATACCATGCACCATAGAGCTTTTCGTTGGCTGTTTTATATGCAAACACTGTACTTCTCCTTTAAGCGAGGAGTTACTCCTCCCAGTTGTGATAAACCTCACTAACGTCATCATTGTCCTCAAGGCTGTCAAGGAGAAGCTGCATGCGCTTAAGGTCATCTTCATTTTCAAGGGTGATATAGTTCTGGGGAATCATGTCAACCTCGGCGGACACGATTTCATAGCCTGCCGCCTCAAGAGCTTCCTTTACTGCATAAAGGTCGCTTGAAACGGTGTAGATCTCAAAGCATTCTTCGTCTGCTACAAAGTCCTCAGCACCTGCTTCGAGCGCACACTCCATAAGCTTGTCCTCGTCAATCTTATCGCTCTTTTCGATAATGATTACGCCCTTTTCCTCGAAAAGGTAGCTTACACAGCCGTTCTGACCGAGGCCTGCGCCGTACTTGTCAAACGAATGGCGAACCTCGCCTGCGGTACGGTTGCGGTTGTCGGTTGCCGCCTTAACGATAACGGCAACACCGCTCGGACCGTAGCCCTCGTATGTGATTTCATCGTACACAACGCTGTTGTCGCCCGAGAACTTCTTGATTACACGGTCGATGTTGTCGTTAGGTACGTTGTTGGCCTTTGCCTTCTGGATAAGGTCACGGAGCTTTGAGTTGGAAACGGGGTCGGGGCCGCCCTCACGGATGGCTATCGCCATTTCCTTACCGATTTTTGTGAAAACCTTTGCCTTCTGTGCATCGGTCTTCTCTTTCTTGTGCATTATATTTTTCCATTTGGAATGTCCTGACATGGTAAATCTCCTTTTTATGAGATGCTGTAGGGCGGGGGCTTGCTCCCGCCGTAAGCAACGATTAGATGTTGTACATGCGGCGGGAGCAAGCCCCCGCCCTACGGTTTGTGGGTTTATATCTTTTCAGGCGTGCCTACGCAGATAAGCGAAAGTGCGTTGCCGAGAATGTTCTTGGTTGCGTTGACAAGGCAGATTCTTGTTGCCTTTACTTCCTCGTCCTCGCAGTTCAGAATCTGGCACTCGTGATAGAAACGGTTGAACGTTGCACACAAATCAAGAATATAGCGTGTAACGGTTGATGGCTCATAATCCGCAATGGCACTCTGCACCTTTTCGGGGAAGCGGAGCAGTTCTTTCACAAGCTCGCCCTCCTCGGCGGTGGTAATCTTTGCAGCAGTCTTGGGGGCGCCTGCACGGTTCATGATACTGCACGTACGTGCGTAGGTATACTGTGCATACGGGCCTGTGTTGCCGTCAAACGAAAGTGCATCCTCCATGATGAAGTTGATGTCCTTGATTCGGCTGTTTGAGAGGTAGTGGAACACGATGGCACCAACGCCAACGTCCTTTGCAACCTCTTCCTTATTTTCAAGATTCGGGTTCTTTTCCTCGATTATACCAAGCGCCTTTTCAATAGCGGTAGCAAACAGATCCTTAAGCAGCACAACGTTGCCCGTTCTTGTAGCAAGCTTTGCACCGTCAATCGACACGGTGCCGTAGGGTACGTGAACAAGGTCTTTTGCAAAGTCGTAGCCCATAAGCTCCATTACCTTGAACCACTGTGCAAAGTGGAGCGACTGACCTGCACTTGTAACGTAAATGCACTTGTCAAAATTATAGGTTTCCTTGCGGTAAACCGCCGCTGCGATATCACGTGTAGGATAAAGGGTTGAGCCGTCACGCTTTAAGATAAGGCAAGGAGGCATTCCGTACTCTTCAAGGTCAACGATGGAAGCACCGTCGTCAATTTTAAGAAGTCCAGCGGCACGGATTTTTTCAACCTCAGGCATCATCTTATCGGTGTAGAAAGCTTCACCGTTGTAGCTGTCAAAGGTGATACCGAGCTGCTTGTACGTCTTCTGATACTCACGGAGCGAGATTTCGATAAACCACTTCCAGAGTGCGAGATTTTCCTCGTCACCGTCCTCAAGCTTTTTGAACTCGGCACGTGCCTTGTCGTTAAGGCTCTCGTCCTTCTCCGCCTCGGCGTGGAACTTTACGTAAAGTGCAACAAGCTCGTCAATCTCGTCACGCTCGATCTTTTCTCTGTCACCCCATAGGCGGTATGCAGTAATAAGCTTACCGAACTGGGTACCCCAGTCACCGAGATGGTTGATGCCGATACAGTCATAGCCTGCAAACTCATGAAGCTTTTTCAGCGAATGACCGATAACGGTTGTACCGAGGTGTCCGATATGGAAAGGCTTTGCAACGTTAGGAGAGGAGTAGTCAAGCACAACCGTCTTGCCTTTGCCCTCGTCGGAAGAGCCGTAGGGCTTATCGCCGAAAACAGCTTTTTCTATAACATATTTTGCAAGATACTCTTTTGAAAGGAACATATTGAGGTATCCGCCTGCTACGTCTACACGTTCAACCGCCTCGCAGCGAAATCCGCTTGCAAGCTCGCTTGCAATGGCAGGAGGAGCCTTGCGAAGCACACGGCTGAGTTTAAAGCAGGGGAACGCAATATCACCCATTTCAGGGTTAGGAGGATATTCAAGTGCTGCTACGATGTCGCTCTCTGCTACAGCACCGCCCGATGCCGCAGACAGTGCCGCAGCAACCTGTTTTTTAATCTCTAACATTTTCTTTTCCTCACATTAAAATAATTAACCATAATATTATACTATATAATATAAAGTTTTTCAAGAGGTAAGAAAAATTAATGTTTATCGCGTGTCTGACTACCTGCAGACTATTTAACTTTTGTTCACACGCTATATGTCCTCGCCTCGATGCGTGAAACGCATCGGTTTTGGTAAAACACGTCGAGGACTTTTGCAGAGGTTCATTCTGCATAGCCGTAACATAAATTAATGTTTATATTGCCTCCCTTGCCTAAAGGGAGGGGGACCGCGTTAGCGGTGGAGGGATACGTAAAAAGCAGTGTTTACAATGGTTTTGGAACGTATCCCCCAGTCGTGGCAAGCACGACAGCCCCCTTTAGGCAAGGGGGCCTTAATAATATAAACAATAATTTTACCTTTCTATCAAGCAAAAAAATCTCCGCCGAAGCGGAGATTTTTTGTTACCAATTTAAATATGAATGACCATCTTCCCAATGTGCACTCGATATTGTATATTTCATGCCCACATCGTCTTTGTCAAGGCTATACAATACATCATCAGCTAAACGATAGGTATACGTAACACTTTCACCGGGATTAAGGGTTTGTTCCTCATTAGTACGGCAAATTCCGGAAAAGGATGATACAGCTTCACCATCTTCACTTAAAAGCTCTGCCTCAAAATCAACACGGCTTAACGTGTTTTTGGTTTTGTTTTCAACCTCAATTTCCACGTTAACATAATGAACACCGTTTCGGTCGGTCTCCTCGAGTGCCTCAACGTCTGTAAGCTCAATTATAATCTTTTCGGGATTATGCAAGCGGGTTTTCCCTGCCTCAACCGCATTTCCAACCATTATGAGAAACAATAAGCCTGCCACGATAATCAGGACAATACTCGCTTTTCTCACCTTTTCCTCATGCTTTTTTTCTTTTAATTTTTCTAAATTCTTTACATCAAACAGCTTTTTAATCTTCTCTGTATTCATATTTTATCCCCTTACTCTACTGAAAATCAAATATAATAAACTTCATCATATTCTACAAGATCTGCTTCGCAAAGAGGCTCAAAGCCGAGGGATTTAAGCTTTTTATTCAACAAATCCGTCTGCTTTTCCGCAAACTTTTCCGAATACTCTTTGCATTTTTCATCAATGGCTTTTTCAGTTGCCGTTTCGGTTATTTTAGAGAATACAAGACTATAAGCAAACGCTCCCGCAGCAACCAGAACCGCAATAACCATAATGGAGGTTACCGGTATAAGCAGCGATACAAGAATAGAAACTACGGACAAAATCATTGACAAAAATACCGTATTACAACTCTTTTCCCACACGGTAGTATAAAGACTTTTCTTTTCTTTCTCAATTTCTTTATCAATATCTGCTTTCACGGGAATATCATCGCCGAAAACAACCGAATCACCGAACGGATACGCAGTTTTTGTGTAGCATTTTTCGCCAACTTTTATTGTCGCAGAGTATTCCTTAACGATATACAATTCTGAATTTGTTACCTCAAGGTCTTTGATACCGTAACTGAAATCCCTGTCTTGGTCACCCGGCAGATGTCTCCTTACTGCACTACCCGCAGACTCTTTAAGCTTCTCTGCCGATTCGCTTTTTGCTCTTTGGGATACTTCAACTCGTTTAGCAACGTCTTCAGCTGCCTCATGCTGTATACCAATCTTTGCAGAATACATACAATTCTTAAAACGACGAATATTAACATCGGGATATTCATCATCATTCTGTACGTACGAAAAACATTCGACACTTGTCTCACCCGATATAGGACTCCAGTCTGTAACCGTCTTATATTTTGTAACCTGTCTTTGCCTTGTAACATACTTATCGCCGACTTTCTCACGGTAACTCTCATAATCAATATACGGCTCTTGACGGTCATAACCGACACTGGCTGAATATGACACCTTTGCATTGCCTGATTCGTTTAAAATAACACGCTCTTTTTCCTTGACTTCAGAAAAATCAAGGTCAAAAACCTCCTCCGCAATCTTTTCTTTTGCAAGTTGCACCCATGCCCTGCGAAGAAAATCCTCCTTGGTGTATTCGGAATCAATCACATATTTTTTGCAATTTCCGTTTTCCATGTTTTTCTCCTTTTTGATAAATACAGAATATAAATCCCTATATTCAACATTATATGTCATTTAAATCCCTGTGTCAAGAATAATATATCTTTATTTTCCATGTATTTATATATGCAAAGAGTTATACTATATAAAAAGGAGGTGCGTATGGACTACACTGATTTTTTCTATAGGCGACTCGCAGAACTCCGTATTCAAAAAAACGTGTCTGCAAGGGACATGAGTCTTTCGCTTGGGCAAAGTGAAAGCTATATAAACAAAATTGAGAACAAAAGGACGCTTCCCTCGTTTACAGGATTTATTTACATTTGCGAATATCTGGGAATAACACCGAGCGAATTTTTTAACACCGATGCCGCTGCTCCGCAAAAAACAAGGGAACTGTTAAAAGAACTCGAAAAGCTCTCACCTTCGGAAACAGAACACGTTTTGCAGATTGTAAAAGATTTGAACAGAAAATAAAAAAATCTCCGCCGAAGCGGAGATTTCAGGCTGATGACAAAGTCATCAGCCTGACCAGAGGATGAGAAACGCAGGCAGATTTTTGGATTTTTGTTTCGTCGGCGTACATGTGTACGGTAGAGACAAAAATCCGAAAAAGCAAGTAACGGCAAGGGCTTAAAAAGCCCTTGCCGCATTTTGATTTTAATATAATATAAAGTAAAAAATCATTTCTTTTTATTTTTTTGCTTTTATTTTTTACTTGCGGTCTGACGCGTTTGTCAGCACTCTGAAATCTCCGCCGAAGCGGAGATTTTTTATTTTATTTCTTCTTGAATTTAGGTGCGGGAACGGGGGTATCGGTAGGACCGTAAACACGGAGAACATCGGGGCCGCCGTCCTCGGAGGGAACGAAATAGAAACGGTCGATGCATATATCACGGTCAAATCCCTTGTTGTTTGCACGGTCGGAGTGCTTGTGATAAACAACGTAGTTTTCCTCAAGGTCGGGGCAAACTACAAACATACAGTCGCCTGCGCCCTCAACATAACGGTTAGAGGCAAGCACCTCGTTATACTTGTACTTCTTGTAGGGGCCGTAGATATCCTTGCTTATAGCATAGGACTCGCCGTAATGTCCGCGGAAGTGGCCTGATGCGTACATCATATAATAGTAGCCGTTGTGCTTGGTGATAACGCCGCCCTCGGAAATGGGAGCATACTCGTCAACCTCGTAATGCTCGGTGGGGCTGATGCAGTGAACTGCGTCACGCTTCTTGGAAAGCACACCGTCTTTTGCGTCAAGCTCCTGAATGTATACGTGGTTACCGCCGCCGAAACGAACTGTGGTGATGTAAACTCTGCCGTCGTCGTCAACAAAGGGTGCGCCGCCGATTTCAGGCTCGGTGTTTACATACGGCTTTTCCTTATTCATAACGAACGGGCCGAGAGGTGAGCGTGCGCTTGCATAGAACACACGGAACTCGGTGGGTCCGTAGCCGCCTGCAAACTGCGAAGCGATAAGCAGATAGAACCAGCCGTCCTTATAGAACACGTTGGGGCTCATGAAATAGTGAATAGGGCTATCCTCGGTGATTTCAAATGCAAAGCCAGCCTCTTCCCAATCGTAGAGGTTCTTGGAGGTGCGGACTCTTACCGAACACTTGGAACCGAAAGGATGATGGAGGGTGTAGAGGTAGAACGTGCCGTCGTGATAAAGAATTTCAGGGTCTGCACCGTAGGTTACGGGGTTAACGTAGGTTTCGCCACTGTAAAGCTCAGTCTTTTCAATATCAAACGAAACGGGTGCAGAGGTGCCAACCTTGTATGAAGTGGGCTTCTTAACCTGAAGCTCCATTACAGGCCATGTTTGGTCGCCGAAGTAAAGCGAAAGAACGTCGCCGCCGTTTACCGCAGAAAAATCGTATGTATTACCTGCGGTGAGCTGCATTGCGTGCTGAGCGAGGAACATGTACTTGCCGTGGAGATACTTGTACGCAACAAGACGCTCAACAGCCGCATCATAGCCAAATGCAAAGCCCTGACCGCCGTTTGCAAATACAACAAACTCCTGATGGTTTGCGGGAGTAATCTTTGCGGTGAGTTTTTCGGAAATACCGAGCGTTGCATCGCTCATATCAACGTCGTTTATCTCGTAAATTTTAATGTTGGTAAAGCCGCCCTTGCCACCGTCATTGTTGATGCGGATAGCAATGGTACCTGTTTCAAACGGAGAACGGTCAAAAGCACTGTCGCCCTTGCGGTACTCTGCTCTGTAAAGTTCCTCTTTAGTCTTGCAATCGGAAATAGTATAAACAACGTAGTCGCCGATTACACGGATATAAAAATGAAGGTCCTGACCGATTTCAAAGCGGTCGCCGTTCTTGCTTGCGGTGAAGTTGCCGCTCCACTTGCCGGGATGAGTTGTACAGCCAAGTGCACCGCCCTTACCGTCAACGCTTACAAAAGCGTAGTATCCGTTGGTCTTATCATCCTCGGGGGTGCTCTTTTTTATACCGCCTGCGGTACCGCCAAAGAAAATTCCGCCGCCGCCCTGATGGTTGATAAAATCAGCCTCAAAAACAAAATTAGGCTTGTTTGCAAATTCGAGAAGTGCGGAAGAGTGACCTCCTTCTTTAACCGTGCGGAGTGCACCGTCACGCACTTCCATTTCACCGTATACAACGGTAAAGTCCTTCATTGAATTGTCGCTGAAATTGTTTTCATATGCGAGAAGCGGCTTTTTCGCTTCTCCGAACGTATAATTTGCCATAGTTATACCTCCGTAAAATGTATTGTTAACTAAATTTTACCATGTAACCGTTTTTTCGTCAATTCAAAATATGAACATATATTTACAAAATATAAATATAGTAAATTAATTGTTTATGGTTGTAATAAAGGCTCCCTCAGACGAGGGAGCTGTCAGCGGAACGCTGACTGAGGGAGGGAAAAAGTAACAATTAGAATGGTCCCTCCTTCCGTCGCCTTGCGGCGCCACCTTCCTCGTCTGAGGAAGGCTTGTTAATGT
>JAZQEH010000073.1:0-3134 GCA_045538895.1 Eubacteriales bacterium | reverse complement strand
AAGCGTAAGCACATGAAGATTCGATATTTTACAAAGGAGATGGAAGAATGCAAGTAACAATTTATCAGGCAAACTGTCTGCATCAGTCGGCCAACTGCCATTATCCAAATAAAGTGGTTGTAACCGCAGTAACGGATATGGCGAAGGTAATCGGTTGCGACCATGTATGTGCAGAATATGAAAATGGCTATCGCAACAAGGATACCTTTATTCACTCGGATAACGCACCGATGGACTGCGATAACGACCACTCCGATAACTCCGATGACTGGATTACAGCAGAAAAACTGGATGAACTGCTTCCAGATGTAGCATATATCCTTGTCTACAGCCGCAATCATATGAAGCCCAAGAATGGTAAGGCTGCACGACCTCGCTTTCATGTGTATTTTCAGATTCATGTAATCAGTGATGTAGATGCCTATTCTGCACTTAAGCGTAAGATCTATGACGCATTTCCGTTTTTTGACAGTAATGCCCTCGATGCGGCACGTTTTCTGTACGGTTCGCCGGGAAGTGAAGTGGTCTGGCATGAAGGCAGTCTTACCATTGAGGATTATCTGACGCTGTCAGCACAGGCAGCAATCCCACAGGGGAAACGCAACGCAACCATGTCCCAATATGCAGGAAAGCTCGTCAAGCGTTTCGGTGTAACCGATGCGGCATATCAGAAGTTTCTTGAAAAGGCAAAGCAGTGTGATCCGCCGCTGGAACTGGAGGAACTTGATAAAATCTGGGCAAGTGCGGCGAAATTCTGGAAGAAGGTTTCCTCTTCTCCCGACTATATTCCACCTGAAGAATATACCGGTGATTCTCTGAAACCCGATGATTTCTCTGATATTGGTGAAGCTCGTACCTTTGCAGCGGTGTATGGGGGTGAGGTCTGCTACACCGAAGCAACAGGTTTTCTCCGTAATAATGAGATTTACTGGATGGAGTCTCGTCAACGACCAATTGCTGCAATGATGGAACACACGGATGCACAGCTTGAAGAAGCAGGTAACTTGATTGAAGCAGCACTTGTAAAGCTGGAATCACTCGGTATCTCTCGTGGTCTGGCAATGGCAGGCGGCAAAAAGCTGATTGAGAATATGAACCCTGACCAGCTTAAGGCTTACAATGAGTATCTCAATGCCAAGAACTATTATGCATTTGTCATGAAACATCGCAACATGAAAAGTCTGAAACCGGCAATGGAAGCTGCAATGCCGCTTCTTGAAAAACAACCGGATGAGCTGGACAGCAACCCTTTCCTGCTGAATACACCGTCCTGCACCTACAATCTGACAGAAGGTTTAAGCGGCGGTCGTGACCATGATCCGGAGGACTATATCACAAAAGTTACTTCGGTTTCTCCCGACGATAGGGGAGCAGATATATGGCAGGATACACTTGAACTGATTTTTTGTGGTGATCAAGAGTTGATTGATTATGTGCAACGTATTGTCGGCATGGCGATTATTGGCAAGGTGTACATTGAAGCACTGATTATTGCCTATGGAGAGGGAAGAAACGGTAAGTCCACATTCTGGAATGCAATCGCACGAGTGCTTGGCAGCTATGCTGGCAATATGTCTGCCGATGCACTGACGGTTGGCTGTAAGCGTAATGTGAAACCCGAAATGGCTGAACTCAAGGGAAAGCGGCTGATTATTGCTGCAGAGCTTGAAGAAGGCATGAGACTGAATACCAGTGTGATCAAGCAGCTCTGTTCTACGGATGCCGTGTATGCTGAAAAGAAATACAAAGCACCTTTCAGCTTTATTCCCAGTCATACTCTTGTACTTTATACCAATCATCTGCCGAAGGTTGGTGCTTCTGATGCAGGTACGTGGCGAAGATTAATTGTAATTCCGTTCGGTGCGAAAATAGAGGGCGACAGCGATATTAAGAACTTTGCCGATTATCTTGTAAGCAATGCAGGCGGTGCGATTCTCTCGTGGATTATCGAGGGAGCTTGTAGGGTAATAGCAGAAGGCTTTAATATCAAGCCACCGAAAGTTGTCCGTGATGCTGTTGCGGCATACCGTGAGAATAACGACTGGCTTGGTAAATTTCTGGAGGAGAACTGCGTCATGGATGCGTCCTATCAAGAAAAATCGGGAGAACTGTATAAGGCGTACCGTAGCTATTGCATCAATACGCATGAGTACACTCGCAGTACTGGTGATTTCTATGCCGCATTGGAACAGGCGGGATATCACAAGAAGAAAACAACACATGGGACCATGGTTTACGGACTTATGCTTAAAACCGATGATTTTCCCGAAGATTTGAGCTTTTTGGACTAAAGAGTGACGGTCGTGACAGTCGTATCTAAAAGTATATATAGAAGAAAAAAGAAGAAAAAATCTTATATATAAACTTTATGTACAGACTGTCACGACCGTCATTCACAGGAGGTAGAAATGAGAGAAAAGACCATAGAATCGATGTTTTCAAAGGCAGTAAAAGAAAAAGGCGGCCTGGCAGTCAAGTTTATCTCACCAGGTTTTAATGGGATGCCCGACCGCATCGTATTGATGCCCCACGGCAGGATCGCCTTTGTGGAAGTCAAAGCACTGGGAGAAAAGCCACGACCGTTACAGCTTTCACGACATCGGCTATTGCGGCGACTGGGGTTCAAGGTGTATGTCCTTGACCATCCTGATCAGATTGGAGGGCTCATTGATGAAATACAAACCGCATGAGTATCAAAAATACGCTATCGACTTTATCGAAACGCATCCGCAGGCAGCCGTTCTGCTTGGATGTGGTCTGGGCAAGACCAGCATTACGTTGACAGCATTGAACGATTTGATGTTTGACCGCTTTGAAATCCGTAAAGTATTGATTATCGCACCCATTCGTGTTTGCAGGAATAGTTGGCCGGATGAACTTGCCAAGTGGGAGCATCTCAAGGATATGACCTACAGTCTGGTGCTGGGTAGTAAGGAACAGCGACTGTCGGCACTTCAGCAGAAAGCCGACCTCTACATCATCAACCGTGAAAATGTGCAGTGGCTCATCGAGGACAGCGGAGTGCCGTTTGATTTTGATATGGTGGTCATTGACGAAATGTCCAGTTTCAAGAACCACCAGTCAAAACGATTCAAGGCATTGCGAAAAGTAAGACCGTTTGTTAAGCGTATAGT
>JAZQEH010000072.1:0-8513 GCA_045538895.1 Eubacteriales bacterium | reverse complement strand
GAAGAAAGAACCAAAGAAAAACTGTAAAATATTTAATAAGTAGCCGTGGCTACAGACAATATTTTTTTACAAAAAGGTTTGGAGGTGTCGGAACCTTTCCTTAAAAGGTTCTGACGTCGTTACCCTAAACAATAATTTACCCGAAATCATGGCGACCGCTGCAAGAAATGCCGTTTGTTTCTAAAATGTTAACAATTTCT
Organism: Eubacteriales bacterium; assembly: GCA_045538895.1. GTDB lineage: Bacteria > Bacillota > Clostridia > Oscillospirales > CAG-272 > UMGS902. Next base: position 8,313 of record JAZQEH010000072.1, on the reverse strand, counting down.
TCTACTACATCAAAATCATTATATTCAGTATTCTTTATGACTGTTTGTATATTTGCCAGAATAGCGATAGCTTTACTGTCGGCAATTCTATTTACATCTATGTCAAAATCTATTAAGTGCGAGTTTACATATTCGGCAATATAATCTTTTAAGAGTTCAAGTTTTATGTTCATAATACACTCCTTTCAATACCATTATAGGTCAATTTACCCCTATTTGTCAATAGGTCAATTTGCCATAATATTATTGAGGTGTTATTATGGACAGATTAAAAGAATTACGGAAAGAGCGTGGTTATACTCAACTTAAAATGCAGATGCTTACCGGAATCGACCAAAGCGACTATTCCAAAATCGAGCGTGGCACACGGTACTATACTTTTGAGCAATGCAAACGTATCGCAGTTGCACTCGGAACGAGCATGGATTATCTTGCAGGACTTACAGACGAAAAAGAACCATACCCAAAATCAAAATAGAAAAGCATGCAAAGGAAACCCTTTGCATGCTTTTTGCATTGTGCGGTAAATTAATTGTTTATCGCGTGTCTGACTACCTGCAAGCTGTTTAACTTTTGTTCCACGCTATATGTCCTCGCCTCGATGCGTGAAACGCATCGGTTTTGGTAAAACACGTCGAGGACTTTCACAAAGGTTCATTCTGCGTAGCCGTAACATAAATTATTGTTTATGGAATTAAAATCCTGTTTTTCGGGCGGACATGTGCCGACCGAAAAACTCCTTGAAAACCGCGAGCGGTGAGCGAGACGCGAGTGAACGGTTTTGCAACCACTTGAAAATGCTTGCATTTTCAAGTGAGAAAAACAATAATTTATAATGACTATTTAAGCACATCAAAAAGACCGCGTATGAGCTTTTTGCCGACTTCTCTGCCTATTGTATTTGCCGCAGAGTCAAACACCTTTGCAAATGCCGACTTCTTTTTTCTTGTGCCTGTGGTTTTCTTCTTTTCTTTTTCCTTTTTCTCGGCTTTTTCTTGCTTTTCCTCTTCCTTGCGTCTTTGTTCAAATTGCTTTGCAAGGATTTCGTATGCCGACTCACGGTCGCTTACTTCCTTATACTTCTCACCGAGCTCATCTTTTTCAATCACGGCGTTTACCTGCGCATCGGTAGCCGCTTTCATTGAGCTGTGCGGCGGAAGAATACCCACACGCTCTACAATAGTGGGGATGCCGTCCTCGTCAAGCACTGAAACAAGTGCCTCACCCGTGCCGAGTGCGGTCAGAGCCTCCTCAGTGTCAAAGGCGGCATTGCTCCTGAACGAACTTGCCGCAGCACGCAGAGCCTTTTGCTCCTTAGGTGTATATGCACGGAGCGCATGCTGCACACGGTTACCTATCTGTGAAAGCACGCTTTCGGGAATGTCAGAAGGATTTTGCGTGATAAACCAAACGCTTACACCCTTGGAGCGGATAAGTCTTGCAACCTGCTCAACCTTGTCAACAAGTGCCTTTGGAGCTTCGTCGAAAAGCAGATGCGCTTCATCAAAGAAGAACGCAAGCTTCGGCTTTTCAAGGTCGCCCGCCTCGGGGAGCAGCTCATAAAGCTCGGAGAGCATCCAGAGCAAAAACGTTGCGTAAAGCAGCGGATGGTGGAAAAGCTCGACACATTCGAGAATGTTCATCACACCTTTTCCGTTTTCGTCCCAGTTTATCCAATCCTTAAGTTCAAGAGCCGTTTCACCGAAGAAGATATTGCCGCCCTCGTCCTCAAGTGTAAGAAGCGCACGCAGAATGGCACCGACAGACTGTGATGTTATGTTGCCGTATTCAAGCTTGTATTCGTCGGCATTATCGCCTACGTGCTGAAGCATGCTGCGTAAATCCTTGAGGTCGAGGAGAAGCAGCCCCTCATCATCCGCTATGCGGAAGACTATTCGCATAATTCCGCTTTGCGTATCGTTCAGTCCGAGCAATCTGCTGATAAGCTCGGGGCCCATGTCTGAAACCGTGGTACGCACGGGGATGCCGCGTTTGCCGTAAACGTCCCAGAATCTTACAGGGTATGACGAATACTCAAAATTCTGAATACCCATTGTATCAATACTGCGTTTTATATGCTTGGTTTCTTCACCCGCATTGCACATACCCGTGAGGTCACCCTTTATATCTGCCAAAAATACGGGAACTCCCATATCGCAAAAGTCCTCTGCAAGCACCTTGAGCGTTACGGTTTTACCCGTACCCGTTGCACCTGCGATAAGACCGTGGCGGTTCGCCATGGACGGCTCAAGATACACGTTTGCACTGCCGCCGCCAAGCCACACTTTTTTAGTTTCCGAAAGATACATAGCATTTTCCTCCGTTTTTCTGTTACACACATTATAACATATATTCACAGAAAATTCCCGTTTTTTAAAAAATAATTATACCGAGAGGTGCATATGCTTTATAAACCCTTTTTTTACAGAGGAGCTTATAAAGATGAAGCGAGCAAAAAAATATTTTGTCAATGCAATTATTCTCAGCGCTTGCACACTGCTTATGCGTACCGTGGCGGTAGCTTTCAACGCCTTTTGCGTAAAGCACGTGGGCAGCGAGGGGATGGGACTTTTTTCGCTTGTAATGAGCGTTTATACCTTTGCCGTAACGCTTGCCACATCGGGCGTGAACCTTGCGGCAACACGGCTTACCGCACTGTATTTTGGCAAAAACGAGGGTGCAAGCGTAAAAAATGCAATGTGTAAATGCCTTCTGTACAGTGCATTTTTCGGCATACTTTCAAGCGTGCTTCTTTTTTCGTTTGCTTCTTTCGTCGCAGAAAACATGCTCCACGAAGCACGTGCCGCAATGTCGATACGTGCATTGTCACTGTCGTTGCTGCCGCTTTCGCTTTGCTCTGCGTTTTCGGGGTATTTTGCCGCAGTGCGACGGGTATACAAAAATGCAATTTCGCAGGTGCTTGAGCAGACGGTTAAAATTCTTTCCTGCACGTTTTTACTGTCATGCCTTATGCCGCGCGGCATCGAATTTGCCTGCCTTGCGTTGGTGCTTGGCGGCACGGTCAGCGAGCTTTTTTCGTTTTTTATTCAGCTTTTCTCCTATCTTGCCGACAAACGGACGCTGCAAGGCGGCGGAAAAAATGTTCCTATGCGTGACATTATGAAAATTTCTCTGCCCGTCGCATTTTCCGCATACGTGCGGTCGGGACTCGTCACGCTTGAACACATACTCATACCCATAGGACTTACCGCCTACGGTGACGCAAGTGCACTTGCAACCTACGGCATTGTGAGTGCGGTGGCACTGCCGATTGTGCTGTATCCATCCGCATTTGTCGGTGCTTTTTCGGGGCAGATAATTCCCGAAATAACCGAGTTTTATGCCATGGACAACAAAAAAGAGATTGGCTACGTTACTTCCCGTGCATTTTTTGCGACACTGCTTTTTTCAATACTCTGCGCAGGCATGTTCAGCGCTTTTTCAAGCGATATATGCACGGTCATATACGGCTCACGTGAAGCGGCACAGTATCTGCGTGCCCTTGCGCCTCTTATGCCCGTAATGTTTTTGGACACGGTTACCGACTCGATTTTAAAAGGGCTTGGCAAGCAGTTTTACACGATGTGCGTGAACATTGCCGATGCCGCTATAAGCGTTGTGCTTGTGTGGTTGCTTGTGCCACGTGTGGGGGTGTACGGCTACATCATAGTTATATACGTTTCGGAGTGCGTAAACACGGTATTCAGTATAGGCAAGCTCATGTCGATGATTGATTTGAAGATTAACCTTGCAAAAATCCTGTTTTGTCCGCTATTGTCCGCAATATTTGCGGCAAACATTGTGCCGCGTATTATGACGGTATCTGCTTTTGCCCCGTCATGGGGTACGCTTATATTTGAGTGCCTTATGTACGTAACATTTTATTTTACTTTTGCTAAAATTTTCGGCAGCGTCGGCAAAGAAGAGCTTTTATGGATAAAACGGATAGTGAAAGAAAAGTGAAAACTATTGTATTTTTGTATTCCTTTGTGGTATTATTATATTGTAATAACACACAAAGGAGGCTTGAATATGGCAGTTATAAAGCTTACAGGCGAAAACTATGAAAAAGAGATTAAGCAGTTTGAGGGCGTTGCACTCATAGATTTCTATGCAGATTGGTGCGGCCCGTGCAAAATGGTTTCCCCGATTGTTGATGCAATCGCAGAGGAGCAGGACAAATACAAGATCTGCAAGGTAAACGTTGATGAAGAAAGTGAGCTTGCCGCAGCTTTCTCGGTAATGAGCATTCCCACTCTTGTGGTAATGAAGAACGGTGAGGTTTCCGATACGCATATCGGTCTTGCAGCAAAGGGTAAGATTTTAACCATGCTTGAAAACGCATAAAAGCATCTCCCATTTTATGCAATAAGCCATAGTCTTGTAGGGCACAGCCTTTAGGATGTGCCGAAAACGGTTCGTCGGAAATCGCCGAACCCTACAATAAGTAAAAAATGGACTGTAAATTTTACAGTCCATTTTTTTTACATTGATTCGTTTGAAAAACTGTACGGCAACAGATCCTTTAGCGTGAGTGAAACGTTTTCGTCTTTTGTGACAACGTAAATCTCAAAATCGGCATCACAGAATTCGCTCATTACCTGACGGCAAACACCGCACGGATAAAAACCGCCGTCTATCTCACCGCTTTTTCCGCCTGCAACCGCAATAGCGGTGAAAGAACGCTCACCTGTCGAAACAGCCGCAGCAAAGGCGCTTCGCTCTGCACAAATCGTTGGAGAAAACGAGGCGTTTTCAATATTACAGCCGAGGTATACCTTGCCGCTTTTTGCAAGCAACGCCGCACCTACTTTGCAATCGGAATACGGAGAGTAGGAATTTTTCATAGCTTCTTTTGCCATTTCACAAAGCTTTTCTTTGTTCATTTTTTTACCTCTTTATAAAAGCTTTTTCCGCAAAGGGGATTACTTATACCAAGCATTTCACACACGCTTGCGCCAATGTCGGCAAAACTTTCACGCACACCGAGATTTTGCGGCTTCACCGATTTGCCGTATACCAAAAGCGGAGTGTATTCACGGGTATGGTCGGTGCCCTTGAAGCCGGGGTCGCAACCGTGGTCGCCCGTTATCATAAGCACGTCGGTATCGTCCATTTTGCCGATAAATTCAGGCAGCCACCTATCAAACTCCGCAAGTGCCGCCGCATATCCGTCTATGTCACGGCGATGCCCGTAAACCGAATCAAAATCCACAAGGTTTACAAAGCAAAAACCGCAAAAATCCTCTTCGATTGCCGCAAGCGTTTTAGCCATACCGTCGGTATTGCCGCTTGTTTTAACCGCCTTTGTAACGCCTTGCGATGCAAAAACGTCGCTGATTTTGCCGATGCAATAGGTTTCAAGCCCTGCATTTTTTACAAGGTCAAGCGTAGTTTCGTGCGGAGGCAGAATCGCATAGTCATGGCGGCGTGAGGTGCGTGTGTAGGGATGCTCACCCTCAAACGGTCTTGCAATTACTCTGCCAACGCCGTGTTCACCCTGCAAAAGCTCTCTTGCAATCTCACAACAGCGGTAAAGCTCGTCAATCGGTACAACATCCTCGTGTGCGGCAATCTGAAAAACGCTGTCCGCCGAGGTGTAAACGATAAGCTTGCCCGTTTTGATATGCTCTTTTCCGTAATCGGCAATAACCTTTGTACCCGAATACGGCTTGTTGCAAAGCGTGCCTCTGCCGCATCTTTTTTCAAACTCGGCAATAACGTCTTTCGGAAAGCCGTTTGGATATGTCGGCATATCCCGCTCGGAAACAACACCGCACATCTCCCAATGTCCGATGATGGTATCCTTGCCGTTTGATTTCTCGGCCATCCGTGCATATGCGGCAAGCGGTTTTTCGCATCCGCCGCTTTCACCGTCAATGTTGAGAAGTCCGAGTTTTTTCAGATTGTCAATCGAAAGTTTTTTGCTTGTCATAACCGAGCGAAGCGTGTCGCTGCCGCTATCGCCGTATTCTGCCGCATCGGGCAATGCCCCTATGCCAAGACTGTCAAGCACAATTAAAAATACACGTTTTATCATAGTTTATGTTGTAAAATAAACGGTTTTGCAGCCACTTGAAAATGCTTGCATTTTCAAGTGAGGAAACCTTTAATTTACCCTTCCTCTTTCAGATACTTTATAAGCGAGCTTGTTCCAAGTCGGGATGCGCCGAGCGAAATAAACTCCTCGGCATCGGCCACGCTTTTAATGCCGCCTGCCGCCTTTATTTTAATTCCTTTTACGTTATCGGCAAAAAGCTTTACATCATGTGCGGTTGCACCGCCGCCGCCAAAGCCCGTGGAGGTTTTGATATAATCGGCACCGCTTTTGCTGACAATTTCGCACATCTTTATTTTTTCATCATCGGTGAGCATGCAGGTTTCTATAATAACCTTAAGCACCTTGCCCTCGCACGCCCCTCGTACCGCAACTATCTCTGCGAGAATATCGTCGTATTTTTTCTCTTTCAGGTCGCCTACGTTTATTACCATATCAATCTCATCGGCACCGTTCTCTACGGCATCGGCGGTTTCGATAACCTTGATAACCTTTGTGCTGTAGCCGTTCGGGAATCCTATAACCGTGCAAACGGGCATTCTGCCGCCTGCGTACTCCTTTGCCCTTGCAACAAATGACGGCGGTATGCAGACCGAGGCTGTACCGTTTTCGATTGCCTCGTCTATAAGCGCCTTGATTTCGTCAAAGGTTGCATCTACACGAAGCAGAGTGTGGTCAACACGTGAAAGGATTTCTGCGTTTGTATATTTTCTCATAGCATTTCTCCAAAAGTTTTCTTTGATTAAATTGTACCACAAACGGCATATAAATTCTACTTTTTTGAAAAAATTATAAAAAAGGGGTTGACATCACCACTTCACCGTGCTAAAATGCTGATATATTTTGAACGAAAGGGATATTAAAAGCATGCAGAATCGCTCTTTTAACAGCAACGCATATTTTTATTTTGGCTTTATCTATTACGTAGATAAGGCTTGTTTTGCTGTTGAAAAATCTGTTGTGGCTTAAAATATTTTTTAGTTTACACAGGGCTTGCAGCAAAACGGCTGCAAGCCCTTTATTTATTTTTGTTGATTGTAAAAAAATTTTATTATATAATAGGAGAAAAACCATGATTGTTATTCTGAAACAAAATGCCGACCAGGCACAGCTTGCACAGCTTGAAAGCTGGATAAGAGAAAGAGGACTTGATATTCACAAGTCCGAGGGTATGAATTCCACCATTCTCGGTCTTGTAGGCGATACTTCGAAAATAGACATAGACCTTCTCGGCGCGCTTGAAATCGTCGAAAACGTAAAGCGTGTTTCCGAGCCGTATAAAAACGCAAACAGAAAGTTCCATCCCAAGGACACCGTTGTTGACATTGGCGGCGTTAAAATCGGCGGCGGCAACTTTGCCGTTATCGCAGGTCCTTGCTCGGTAGAGAGCGAAGAGCAGATCTGTGAAGTAGCGGCGGCAGTCAAGGCAAGCGGTGCTTTGATGCTCCGTGGCGGTGCGTTCAAGCCCCGTACCTCGCCTTACGCATTTCAGGGTATGAGAGGAGAGGGCATTGAGCTTCTCGAAAAGGCAAAGGCTAATACAGGACTTCCTATTGTAACCGAAATTATGGATATATCCCAACTTCCGCTTTTCGCCAACGTTGACTTGATTCAGGTTGGTGCACGCAATATGCAGAACTTTGAGCTTCTCAAGGCGCTCGGTAAACAGTCAAAGCCTGTTCTGCTCAAGCGAGGACTTTCAAGTACTATTGAAGAATTGCTTATGAGTGCCGAATATATTATGGCAGGCGGCAACGAAAACGTTATCCTCTGCGAAAGAGGTATCCGCACGTTTGAAACCGCAACTACAAGAAACACCCTTGACCTTTGTGCGATTCCCGTACTCAAGGAACGCTCACATCTGCCAGTAGTTATTGACCCAAGCCATGCAACAGGCGTAGCGCGTCTTGTTAAGCCGATGTCGATAGCGGCGGTTGCAGCAGGTGCCGACGGTCTTATCATTGAGGTTCACAACAATCCCGAAAAGGCTCTTTGCGACGGTAAGCAGTCGCTCACGCCCGAAGCCTTTGCCGACGTTATGAAGGCTGTTGAAGCAGTAAGACCTTACAGATACATGTTTGATTAATTGAAGAAATAAATTAAAGTTTATGGGAGTAATAAAGGCTCCCTCAGACGAGGGAGCTGTCAGCGGAACGCTGACTGAGGGAGGGAAAAAGTAACAATTAGAATGGTCCCTCCTTCCGTCGCCTTGCGGCGCCACCTTCCTCGTCTGAGGAAGGCTTGTTAATGTAAAC
>JAZQEH010000071.1:0-15623 GCA_045538895.1 Eubacteriales bacterium | reverse complement strand
AAGTTTTGCACTGACAACGCATGCGTTATAAGCATCCTCCACTACAAAATCCTTTGTGTGGCATGGAATCATACTGCATCCGACGTATGCAATGATAGATGGCATAACGGTTGAAATATCGCCCATATCCGTGCATCCGGCGTTCCAAGGACGGTATGCATGAATCTCTTCATCGGTGTAAAACATCTTTGCAACGTCTACAAAGGCAGCACGCAAATTGTTATCTTCAATTCTCGGAGCCGCACCTATCTGGTCATTTATAATCAAGCGGCAGCCCATAGCAGCCGCACTTCCTGCAAAAGCCCTGTTTATCGCCTTGTTGGCTTTTACGATTTGCTCCATGTTTCCCCCACGGACAAAGCTTTCAACAACAACCTCCGCAGGAATTACATTCACAGCCTCGCCGCCTTTAGTTATAATGGGGTGGAAACGGAATTTATTATCGCCGCTAAAACGCTCACGAACGGCATTTGCCGCACTCAGCGCATTTGTTGCCGCATAAAGCGCATTCAAGCCGCCCGATGGTGCCGCACCATGACTCGCCTTTCCGATAAACGTGTGCTTTTTGCTGATAAAGCCATTGCCGCCAACTTCAATGGAAAAGCGGTGGCTTCCGCCGTGTACCATCATCGCAACGTCTACGTCATCCAAAAAGCCACGGTACATAAATTCCTGCTTACCGCCGATAAAATGAAGAATGCCTTTCTTTATCAGCTCAAGTCTGTAGCTTAGCTCGATGCCTTCCTCAGCAGGAACAACAAACAGTCGCACACTGCCGACAAGATCGTCCAAAGCCCCGTCTGCTTTTAGTGCTTTTGCAAGTCCTATCATGGCAGCACATTGGCAGTGATGGGCACATGCATGAACCGCTCCTGTTTCTTTATCGCACTCAGGATGTTCCGGAATAATCAGCGCATCCATTTCGGCAAATATGCCTATCTTCGGCCCTTCCTTGCCGGTGTCAATATCTGCATAAAAACCGGGAATATCCCCCGCCTCATGAACGGTATAGCCAAACTTTTCAAATTCTTTTTTCATGAAGGCATGCGTTTTCCATTCACGGTAGCCTACTTCCGGATTTTCCCATATATGTCGTTCTGCGGCAAGAATCTCAGTCTCGTAACTATCCACCGCATCAAACAAAACTTTATACATCAAGGTGCCCCCCCTTTTTATATCATTTTCAATTTCATAGTAACAAAGGGGAAAATGTTTGTAAATACAATAATCGTCGCTTTTTAAGAAAAGCGACGATTATTTTGTATGTTTTTCTTGTTTTTTATTGATTTTCTTTTTGTTTGATGTACAATAGAACCAAGAGGTGAGTTTTTTGAACACATACTTACTAAACGAGCTTAAACCGAATATCAAAACTTTTCTCCACGGTACCGGCTGGGATTTCTCCCACGGGAAACACCCCCATCAACACCCCGATTACGATACTTTTTTGTATGTTGTCTTCGGGAAAGCCGTATATAATTTTGGAGAATACAAAATTGCCGTACAAGAAGGCGATTTAGTATTCCTTGCCTGCGGATGCTCATATGAACTGGAGGTACTGAGTGAGAAATATGGAACCGTATATGCAAATTTCTTTTTTGATTTGCCGGAGAACATTTCATTAAAATGTGAGGCTACCGTTCCTCCCGGCGGAAAAAACGTTGAATACTCTATACGGAAAATCATTACTGCATGGCGTATTAAAGCGCCCACTATGCAAGCCGACTGCCTTTCTCTTCTCTATGCAGTTTATTCTGATTTTCTTAAAGCCAGTACCCCGGCATATTTGCCTTCTCAAAAACATCAGCGAATGGAAAAAGCCAGAGAATACATAGATGCCCATATAACCAATCCCGACTTATCCGTCAAAGATATTGCCAAAGCTTTTAAAATGAGTGAATCGCATTTCCGTTATACATTCAAAACCATGCATAATATGTCTCCCACGCAGTACATACAGCAAAAAAGAATTTGTCTTGCAAAAGCACTTTTAAGAGAAACAAACGATTCGCTGACTTCTATAGCCGAATCTATCGGATACTCAAGCATTTACTATTTCTCCGAGGCTTTCAAAAAAGAAATCGAATGTTCTCCGAGCGAATACAGAAAACGTGTGCAGATCGGCAATGTGAAATGGTGACACCTGATAGTCGCCGCTCTTTAGCAAAAATGCGATATGTGAAAACGCCATTGGAATCCTTTGATTTGGATTCCAATGGCGTTTTTAATTAAATTAATCTAAAACCACAACGGGCCAGCAAGCTATATCATCTGCAATGCAAAGAGTATCCGTAATCGCATCGCCGTCATCAACATTTACCAAGGAAGGTAACATTTTAAATGAAGAAGCGTTTCCGAGTCCAATATCCGCTTTAGCTATGGCAAGCTCAAACAGTACGCCGATATCGTCGGAAGTGCTATTGTTTACCATACCGTGAAGCTTATATGCAGCATTTCCGGTTGAAACAACGGTTTCATTGCCACCATTACAGAATGTAACTGTATAGTCGCCTGTAAGGGAGATGTCTACTCTGTAATAAGCGGTATTGCCTGCCGCAATGCAAACAGACGCATCGTCGCCGGCATTGAGAACGCTATCGATTCTTGAAAGCAGGAAGTAAACGTTGTTATCGTCATGTGCAACCTGTACCGAAAGCTGTGCCTGAGATTCGCTACCTACAAAAATCGCATCGGTATTGTTTTCCCAATCACTGTTATTGCTATCAACGTTGATTGCAGTCTTTTGAGCGTTGATTCGATGATTGAGATATGTGTGTGCAATTTCAATACCGTACTCATACGACGTTGTAGTCGTACCGTCTGCATTTTCTGTAATTATCGCTTTTTTGAGCTGGCCAGCAGATATGACTTCATGCGAGCCTACAAGCTCATTGGCACCCCACATACCGGTAGCCTTCGGGAGTACGGCAATTTTCTTATCAGTAAAGGCAGAGCCATCGGGTGCTCCGATTTCATAAAGGAGTCCTCGGTCGGAATGCATCGTAAGATAAACTTCACCGGAGGGGAAGGTTGCAAGATACGGTCCTGCTCCAACGAATAACTGACGTGTTGAGTCATTATCGGGGCCGTCTTCCGTAAGCCCGAGTGAATCCCAATCTCCGTTCTCCTTACTTACTGCAGACGAGAACATATATCTATTATTAAGAGTTCTTACCTCTACTCCAAGAAGCGAACGACCGTTGTACAGTCTTGTAACGGCAGGCATCTGACCGCCGAAGTAAGGAATAGGTGAAGAAGACAGAGCATTACCGTCTGCTCCCTCTCCTCTTGTATAGCCTAAGAATTCGTTATATACACGAGAGAAGAGATAATCGTTTGATTTAGCGGCTTCAATGCTTGGTGTCCACGTGCGACCGTTATCATTTGAAACTATCATAGAAACACCGGCAGAACGAACATTTACATCGTAGCCGTATTTGTTCATATACGGTGCGGGATTCGACCAGTATATTTCTACCTGTCCGTCCTCACGCTGCCAGATGAAAGGCTCCCATATCTGTCCCACTGTAATTTGTTCCGGTTCGGACCATGTGACAGAATTGTCGGCGTTTACAGTTCCGTGCATAAGCATAACTCCTGACAAATCAGGGTAGTCACGGTAGCCTGCCGAAGGACGCAAAGCAAAAACTAAAAGGAGTTCTCCGTTATCAAGCACGCAGATATCGGGGTTTACTGCCACAAATTTATCATCAGTTTTACCGGCGAGAGGTCCGTCTGTATATTCGGGAACCTTGCCATAATCTGCATCATTATTATATAAAATCTCCGGAGCATTCCATGTCAGGCTGTCTTCACTTGTTGTAAAGTAAATATGCTTTCCAAGTTCATAAATATGATATGCCATAACATAAAGGTCATCTTTTACCTTTTTCACTCTCGGGTAAAAAGCAAGACGGAAACGGTGATGGTAGTCCTTTGTGAGGTCAACTGTTTCACGGTAGCTTGTTTCAACAGAAGCCGCATTGAAGTCATCGTTTACATGGCTTCCGCTTTCACTTTTTGTATTAAGCACCTTTATAGATGCAGGCTGGCTGCCGGTGCTTGACTGACCACCGATATGTGCGCCGATTAAAGCCGCATATATATCAGAGTCTTCGTCGATAGGATGTTCAACTGCTAAAGTTGCAGGCATACCAATAAAGGCGTCCACATCCGGAACGTCGGTAATTCCCAAAGGTGCATATGGGAAGGTAACGTTCTCCGCATCCGTAATTGAGAAAGTTACGGTGCATGCATCCGTGTCTACCCCAACAACCGTGGCGTTTACCGCAGTACTTGCCACATAAGCCTTTAACGTACGAATGACACGCAACAAAGGAACATCATCTCCTTTGTTATTGAGGATGCTCTTTAGATACGTAAATACGTCATCCATCTCAACGCATCCATCAAGATTTGCGTCATAATACCCAAATTCTTCATTTGCTGCAGATATAGAAAAAACTAAAATCAGGCAGAATAACAAAGAGCAAAGAATTTTTTTCATAAACATCACCTCGAAAGTATATTTATAGAACTTATTTTTGTGTTGAAAAAAGACGATAAACAAAACAAACAGAGACGGTAAAGTTTCAATACAAATAATAAGTATATATATATATTAGACCACACACACACATTCTGTCAAGGCAAAAATCACAAGAAAAAAACGATTTTTCTTATCTTTTAGTGCATTTTGCTTCCCCTGGCATCCAAGTACATAGCTTCACTCGGTAAATCTTGTAGCATTAACTGCATCAAGCAACATCATGATTAACAGTAACTATTGACTTGTGTATCTGCACGTGCTATAATATGGAAAAAGTCATCGGAGGACAGTACACCGTAGTGTAGGGGATCGTAAGCATCTGCTTGCAGGCCGCCTGTCAGATAAGATGTCGAGTGAGCTCGGTTACGCTTTTTAGCGTTGCCGGGCTTTTTGTTTTATGGAGGTTAATTATGGATTCAAGGATTTTTGAAACGCTACCACCATCGAAATTATTTTTTCGCTGTGCGGTACCTTCTATGATCACAATGGCATTTGGTGCACTCTATCAAATCGCTGATGGGGTGTTTGTAGGTCGTTTTATCGGCGGCGACGCCCTTGCTGCGGTTAATCTGATTATGCCTATTATTATGATTGTTTTCGGCTTTGCCAACCTGATTGCAACCGGAGCATCTGTGCGTATTGCCGTGCTGCTCGGCGAGAAAAAACAAGAAGAAGCATCAAAAGTTTTCACTTTTACACTTAAAGTGATTTTCTTGATTTCCTGTTTGCTCGGTGTTTTAGGTCTTGCATTTACCGACAGTTTTGTGCGTTTTTTATCTCCCGGCGCTACAGAACTGTCAATCGAATATGGCATCACCTATACCCGTATCTATGCCGGTTTCGCACCACTTATGCTCATATACCATGCAACGGATAACTATCTTCGTGTTTGCGGCAAGGAAAACCTTTCTATGTGGCTGAGCATTTTGACGCAAGGGATGAATATTGTTCTTGATGTAATACTGATTGTCTTCCTCGGTCAAGGAGTTTGGGCGGCTGCATTTACAAGTTGCCTTTCAATGGCTCTCGGCTCAGTTATCACTCTTTTTATGTTCCGAAAAAAGCGTATGGATTTGTATTACGTCAAAGGTAATATTAAAAAATCGGTTTTCTTTCGCATTCTTGTCAACGGCTCCAGCGAATTTTTCAGTAGTATATCTATGTCAATAATGTCTATCGTGTTTAACTTCTTCTTGTTAAAATACGGCGGAACAACTGCTGTTGCGGCATTCTCAGTTATTATGTATGTAGACAGTATTGTTGGAATGCTTGTATTCGGCATGGCTGATTCTTTGCAACCTGCTATAAGTTATTGCTATGGCGCAGGGCTCATAGATAAAGTAAAAGCAATACTCAGGCATGTTATTTTAGGAGCAATCGTGCTGTCAGTCGCATCTTTACTGTTTATGTTCTTTGCAGGTCCGTATGTAGCACCGCTCTTTATAAAACCTGAAGATACCGAACTATTGACCGTAAGCATTACCGCAATGAAATTGTTTGCGCTTTCCTATATTACCGGCTGGGTGGATATGTGTCTTTCCTCATATTTTACTGCACTCGAGAGACCAGTGCGCTCAATGTTTACATCATTTTTCGGTACACTTGTCTTTCCTATAGCAGCCCTGTTTATTATGACACCTTTTTTAAAGCTGAACGGAGTTTGGCTTAGCTCGCTCGCATCCTGCTCTGCGAGTGCAGTATTTACCATGATTTTATATCTGACGCTAAAAGTATCGCCCACTAAAAATACTGATAACTCTGTCGTCACAAACAAAAAATCCGACCACTAATATAATCGGATTTTGGCTCCCCGAGCTTAGCTCGAACCAGCAACCGCGTGTTTTACAGTGTGGCAAGAAGAAAGGGCTGCTAAGCAGCCCTTATATTTTTATCCTTATTTCGTTCTCGCCATAGAAAACGGTTTCACCTGTGAAAGAAAGTGCATCAGCCATTGCAAAATACTCTTCTTTGGATTTGCAAGGAACCACCGCCTCGGCAACAACCTTTTTCGCAAAGGTTGCACCGTTTTGTAACAGATATGCACAAAAGCCGGCTTGTATTTTTGCACTCGTAAGACAGTCCTCCGGAAATTCGGTAACATACTCTTTAGAATGTCCGGGCTTTGTACTGCACCCGTGATATGCGGTTGCCTGCGGCATAATGAGCGAAATGTCGCCCATATCAGTACAACCGGTATCCCAGCCGTGCGTAAGATGCACATTTTCTACGGGAAGTAGCATTTTGCCGATCTCGCCGAGCACAAAATTCAGGTTTTCGTCATCTTTGCGTGGGGCATAGCCATGTTTATCCTCTATGACAAGGCGACATCCCATTGCCGCGGCACAACCTGCAAATGCACGGTTGAATTTTTTATTTGCAGCATATATAGACTCCATTTTACCGTCACGGATAAAGCTTTCAACAGTGACCTCAGCAGGAATCACATTTACCGCCTCGCCACCGCTTGTTATTATCGGGTGAAAACGGAATTTTCCATTGCCGCTGAACTGCTCACGCAGTGCATTGGAAACTCCAAGTGCGTTTGTTGCCGCATACAAAGCATTGATGCCGTCTGCAGGCCCTGCGGCATGCGTTGCCTTGCCGATAAACTTGTAATGCTTTGCAACGCAACCGTTACCGCCTGCCTTGGTCGTAAGGTTTCTGCCGCCCGAATGAATTTGCAGAGCCATATCCACACCGTCAAGAAGTCCTCGCCAGATAAACTCCTGCTTGCCGCCGTAATACTTGATAATGCCCTTGTCGGCAAGGCTTTTGCGATATTCGATTTCGATAAGCTCCTCGGCAGGCACTATATACATACGGATTTTACCGTAAAGTTCATCGAGTGCATGAGGTGCCTTTAGTGCCGCCGCAACGCCAAGCATTGCGGCGCACTGACAATGGTGTCCGCAGGCATGCACAGCGCCGGTTTCCTTATCGCACTCGGGATGGTCGGGGATAATGAGAGCATCAAGCTCGCCGAAGAGGGCAACGCATGGTCCTTCCCTTCCGGTATCGGCTTCGGCATAGAAGCCGGGAATATTTCCGGCTTCTATTACTATGTATCCGAGTTTTTCAAACTCCGCTTTCATAAAGCTATGCGTTTTCCACTCGCGGTATCCCGTTTCGGGAGTTCCCCAGATGTGGTGCTCGGCCGCGAGAATTTCTTTTTTATAATTGTCTACTGCCGAAAACAGTATTTCATAGATGTTTTTCATGGTTCCTTATTCTGCTATTGTTTTCAAAAGTTTAATGATGTCCAGAAGAGTCAGTTTTCCGTCTTTGTTCATATCACCGACAGGTTCCGCCTTATCATTTACAACGTAATTGATAAGCTCAAGTACATCTACGATACTGATAGTATTATCTCCGTTGATGTCACCGCGGAGAACGCCAACGTTATAGGTTTGTGAAGTACCGTCAGTAAAAGAAAGTGTGGCTGTATAGTATTCCTTGTCAGAAGCAACTACAAAAGCGTTTTCTCCCTCGGTGTTCACACTGTCATACTGTACACCGTCAACCTCTGCCGAAAGCACCGTCTTGCCTTCGGGAATATCAAGTGCCGTGTATGTGCCCGAAAGTCCGAGCTTTGCAGCGATAAAGCTTTCGGTAGAGCGGTAAATGTCGCCTACCTCAAGCAGTCCCATCTGGACAAACGTTGCATAGCCTTCTGTTGAGTCGGGGTTATCAGGCTCAAACAGAATCGAAATAGCATCTGCCATATAGCCGTCAACGGGAATGATGTATGCTCCGTTTTCAAATGCAACCTCGCTCTTTTCAGAAAGCGTTGCCGTGCTCACGGTGCCGCCGTATTGCTGAAGTGTCAATGTCGTGCCGCCGCCGAGCGCATAGTAATTTATTCCATGCTTATCGAGAATACTCAAAACTTTATCAAGTTTTTCTGCATCTGCGTCAATTACATATGCGGTAGGCTGCGTGCGGTAGCGGAAAGCGATTTCATACGCATCCCAGCTTGATGTATTGTCGCTCACGCGAACAGTTCCGTCTGCTGCTATCAAAGGATTATCCCACACAAACTTATACGGGAGCGAGCGTGAACGTGCATGGCCGAGGACAATCGGCTCACGGTCATCGTAGATCTGTGCGGAAAGTGCCGCCTTTTCACGCGCCGCTTCTACCTCTGCCGCCATCTTGCCGTCCTCGCCGATGCAGGTGCCGATCAGCGACTTGAGTCCTGCAACGTGCAAGAATACATGGCGGTCATAATTCTCGTTTGCCTGTTCAAACGCCGCTACTTCAATTATGAATGTAAACGTGCCGAAGTTTGCACTGTAATTCTGTGCGTTACCCGGAACGCGCGTCTTGTAGTAATAGTACGGACGAATGCCTTGCTCAATCAGATTGTCCGTTGCCACACGATTTAAGGTTTCGCCGTATGCCTCATATGCGACACTGCGGTCGCCGTACAGTGCCGACTTGACATCGAGCAGATCACAGTGGAGAGGTGCAAGATAACTGATGCCAAGGTCATAGATATCGGTGAGGATCTCACTGTCCGAATAGTTCGGGTAGCCGTTGCACTCGTGCAGATCCACGACCATTGTCGGTTTGAAAAGCTGTGCTGAATATGCATATGCGGCATTGCCCTCAAGGTCAAGCGAGAAATAGTCTCGGTTGGGATTTGGATTGATAACCTCCTCATTTGTGTTACGCACGTGCATATAGGATGTGTCGGGGCTCATCATCGGGAACACAATTACCGCACCGATGTTAGTGCCGTCAAATACGCTTTCGCCATACTCGCCGCACATCTCGGAGATAAAGGCAAGTCCGCCGTCAAGTCCTGACGGCTCATTGCCGTGGATGCCGCAGCTTATCTGGATGATGTCTCTGCCGCTCTGCTTGCCGACGATCTCGGCGATCTCCTCAAGTGTTGCACCTGCGGGAATTTCATCCTTTGTAAATACGGCTACGGGAAGCTCAAATCCGTACGGCTCTGTTACGTCCATCACAAACGAGTACATATAGTCGCATGCCGCATCCTTTTGTCTTACAAATTCGTTTGCCTCATCGGCTGTGGTAAACACCGTCGAGCCATTCCGCTTGGTGAAATACGGAGTGTCCGGGGTAAAGTAGCCCTCTATGTCGCTCGAATCGTAGTAAATATCGTAGATCTCATCATTGTGCTTTGTGGCATTAGTGCGTTCAAAGCCCTCTCCCTTTGCCGCTTCAAAGCACATATCCATCGCCTGCTCCGCTCTATCACCGTAAACGTAAAGATACTTCTGATGATAATTTGAAGATGAATAGTATACCTTTACGTTGTAAAGGCCGGGAGTAAGTGTATAGACTGCGGAATTACTCGTCGATTCATCTGCTTTTATGATATTACCGCTGGTGCTAAGCGGCGCACCGGCACGCATCGTTATGCCGCAGCCTTCGTTAAAGTTTACGGTGACCTTGACGGTTTTATATGCACCTTCAAAATCAATCGCATACACACCGTCAGTATTAAGCAGTGTTTCCGACTTCTGTGCAGTATAGTTTATCGCTGCGCCTTCTTCTGCCTCTGCAACTGTGATATAATTCTTCGGAAGCGGTACACCGTTTATTACAAATTCGGTTACACCGCTCATTTTACCAACAGTAAGCTCTGTTCTGCCGCCTACAGTAAGCGTTCCGCCGCCGATGAGCGTATCGATTGCCGTGTCCTGCATGATCTCGGCACTGCCGCCCGCTGAAAGGTCAACGGCAACGGTAGCATCAGCCATCTTACCGAACACTCTGCCACCAGTCAGTTTTACGGTTTTTGTGCCACTGATGGTAGCAGTCGTATCAATGCCGCCGCCAAAGAGCGAGCCGTAAACGCTGCCGCCGTTCATTGTAACAGAGGTGTTACCGTTAAGCACAGAATTTGCCTCGCCGCCGCCATAGACATTTTTTGTGCCGACATCACCCGAGGTAGATGCAGGATTTCCTGTGGAATAATAGCAAAGCTCGCCACTGTTTATGATAATTTCAGAATTTCCGTTCATCGTGCCGCTGTAACAGCCGCCAAAAAGTGAGCCCTGCATATCGCCGCCGTTTACGGTTACCTTGGTGTTACCGTTAAGCGTTGCGGCGCGTGTGCCTGCATAGAGCGAATAATAGCCGTATGCATTATCGGAAATTGTGATTTCAACATCACCGGTGTGGGTGATGTTATTACAGTAGGACGCACCGTAAATGTTCGAGCCGAAAGCACAGTTATCTTCAAGAGTGATATATACGTTACCCTTGTGCGTGCGTGCAGCACCGTCCGTAAGACCGAGGGATCCACCAACAAGACCTACAGGAGCAGCAGCGCCGTAAATCAGTGCCGCCTCGCCGCCGAATGTGACATGTACATCGCCCTCAAAATTGCCTTGGTAGTTGCCGCCGATTACCGAAAAGTCCACGCAACCGCCGGTCAACGTAACATAGGTGTTGCCCTTGAACGTCGCATTGTAATTACCGCCGTAGATATTACGGAAGTAGCCGCTCTTGATTGTAACGTGCGTATCACCCGTGTAGGCAGTGGAATATGTACCTCCGACAACGGAAAGCCACTGCTGTGCGGTGTAGTTTAAGCAAATCACGCCCTCATCCATAGTCAGCGTGTTGCCGTTTGCAATGATGAATATATTGCCGCTTGTAAGCTTTTCACGCTCCAGCACAACATCCTTGAATACCGTTTCGCCGCCGAGAGTCAGGTTTGCATAAAAGTTTATTTCAGCGGTGTCGGTATAGTCCTCATCGCCAAAAACGCTTGTAATTGTAATAGCAGGAGTTTTAGGAAGAGTAGTTGCAACGCGGATATCCACATCACCTGCAATAACTACCGTGCCGCCGTTTGTGAGTGCCGCTACAGCCGTTTCAAGAGAGGTATATGCGCCCTCCGTTTTGCCGCTGCCGTCTACATAGACAACCGTAGGTGCTCCGGGAACAATTTCCTTTGCAAGATATGTAGTAGCGCCGCCGCTTTCGGTCGTGACAAGCTCATAGCCGTCAGGAACTTTCGTGCTAACTGCACCGGTGCAGGAGCCTATAGTTGCACTTGCGTTTCCCGCAAGGTCGACTGTCACGTCACCTCTTACCTCACCGCCGACTTTGCCGCTGCTTATAATATTTGTAACCGTACCGCTTACACTTCCCGTACGGGACTGTGCGGTGAAGTTGACATTGACGGTACCGCGGTGGAGTTCTGCATGAGAATTGCCCGTAACCACACCGGTATACCCGCCACCATACACATTACCGGGGATCGTTGCGTTTGCGTCCACAACAACCTTGACATTACCTGTAACGGTACCGCTCTGGCATCCTGCACACACGGTAGTGGATGCACCCGAGGGCTGTGTGAATTTGACACTGTCGCTGATAGTTACAACAATGCCGCCGCTGCCCGTAGTAATATTACCCGAGTAGCTGCCGCCGTAGATATGACGGCGAACATTTGCACTGCCGTAAATATCTACCGTAATGTCGCCTTTTACGGTAACATTGGAGTTGCGTGTACCGCCGATGATGTTTGCATATACAACAGCATTACCACCGATGTTGATATCCACATTACCTGTAAATGTGCGTGCCGTGCCTCCGCTGACGCCAACCTCTGCGCCAATAAGACCTACTGCGGAGTTGCTCACGGTATTGTACTCCATAACGGCACTTCCGCCCATATTGATTGTGGCGTTACCGGTGAAGTTGCCCGAATAACTGCCGCCGCACAATGTCAGAAGAACGGTTCCGCCAGTGAAATCCACTACCGAATTGCCACTAAATGCGCCATTATAGTTGCCGCCGTAAACGTTACGCCACGTACCGCCTTTTACGGTGACATGGCTTCCTCCGCTTGATGCTGCAGAGTATGCACCGCCGACTACGGAAGGATAAACGATACCGCCCGATGCCGACGTACATTCAACACCGTCCTCAAAGGTAACGGGATGATTTGCCGCAACAATAAACATACTTGATGCTGCGGAATTGTGAATGGTTATATCGTCAAATACCGTCTCGCCGCCGAGGGTAAGACGTGCACCGAGAGAAAGAACTGCACCGTTCTCTGCAGAAATGTGCAAAACTCCCGCCGTGCTTGGCAGCACCGTTGCCGCAGAAATCGCTGTATCTTTGGCAATAATGATGTTACCGCCGTTTGGCAAAGCCGCCACCGCATCCGAAAGTGTGCTGTATGCACTGTCGGTGCCGCCGACATATACGGTCTCTTCAGCCGCAATGCCGACACACAAGAGAATGGTTAAAAAAAGGAATAACGCAGTGAAAGCAATCTTTTTCATGATAGTTCTCCTTTGTAATAGTTTATGATTTAAGGATAACTTAAAAGTTCGGCAATGTAAATTCAATATGAGATGCAATTTGTGAAATGAGGCTTTATTTATTTCAAAATACTTGATTTTATTTGTGATTTAAGCTAAACTCAAGGTTGAGAGGAAGTGATACAATGCAGTCATTGTTTGAATATCATCCAATGGTTAAAAAGTTTCTCGGTGCCGCCGGCTATTATATTAAAAAAGGCATCTATCCGAGATATCCAAGCGGCAGGCCAAGCGATGCCTTTCTCTATGTGGTAGAGGGGACACTTATCGAGAATTTCGGTGACTATACTCTTGAATTTAAAAAGGGAGATCTTGCTTATATTGCAAAAGGTTCTACTTTTACACTCTCTGTTTTGCAGGAACGTTGCGGACTTTTGCAAATGGATTTCTTACTGGATATCCCCGATGATATAAAACTGAAAAGTGACCTCGTAAAGCCCTACGGCGGAAGAAATATAGAGTATCTTTTTCGCACCGCCGCAACCGCATGGCAAATGATGCACCATGCAAGAGAAATAGAATGCTCAGCTGCAATGTATTCTGTGTACCATGAGTTTTTGAATGCGGGACATTCTTCCTATTTTTCGCCCATAAAAAAGCAAAAAATGGAAGATGCAGCTGAATATATAGACGCGCATATTGCCGACGAAAAACTCGGCGTTAAACAAATAGCCGCTGCATTTTCAATGAGTGATTCATATTTTCGCCACTTGTTCAAGGAAATACATAATATATCCGTGTCTGAATATATACATAAACGCCGCATAAGAATAGCAAAAAATCTTTTGCAATTTTCAAATGACTCACTTACATCTATCGCCAAAGACGTCGGTTTTTCAAGCCTGTATTATTTCAGCAGTGCATTCAAAAAAGAAGTAAAAATGTCGCCGAGCGAATACCGCAAACGGCGACAGATAAAAGCATAATTTACACTGAGAAGCAAAACAAAAAGCAGGTCTTGTGACCTGCTTTTGTTTTGGCTCCCCGAGCTTAGCTCGAACCAGCGACCGCATGACGCAATTAGCGCTATACGGTCGGCTATTTTTAGGCGGCTACTTCTCTTTTTTGCCGCCTCATAAATCTGTAATTTACCGTGATTTTTTGCTCTACGCCATCTGGCGTTTGGATGCGATCACCTATGGTGATTGTGTCTACCAGTGTGTTCAGTATCTCTCTGTCGAGCGCCGTTATGTCGATGTATCGCAGCACCCTCTCCGCGAAGTCCTCTATGCGCTCGCGGCTGTCGTCGTTGCCTTCCAATATTGACATAACTTCTGTAAGCCTTGCTCGCGCTGCTTCCTGTTCCGCTTCGGTCTTGTCCGCGAGTTCCTTGAACTTTCTATCCGAGAGCAGTCCGTTCAGCCTGTATTCGTACATTCTGTCAAATCTCGCTTCGAGGTCATCGACGCGCTTCTTCAGTTCTCGTGCTTCCCTCTCCAGCTGGCTGCGTTGCTTCGTTGCTGTATTGTCGATGTGCTTCAGCACCGCTTCGATGAATGCGTCCTTGTCTCGCTGCACTATGCGCAGTGTGTCTCGGATGTCTGCCAGCACTGCTTTGTATACCTCGCTGTATTTCAGGTAGTGGGACGAGCAATAATTCTTGCCCTTCTTTTTATAGGTATTGCATGTGTAGTAAAGAACCGTTCTCTTGTACATCTGAAATCCGGAAAGGCTTCCTCGGTTTTGTAATAGAGATTCGTGCTTCGGATGTTGGGGTATGTGCGGATTTGCTCAAGGAAAAACTCCTTGTAGCTATCCAGATACATAAATGATGTTCGGAAAGATTCTGCGAATTCATCTTCTGTTCTGTCCCACCATCTGACAACGGCGAATCTTGAAATTTTCATTTTCTCTGCCGTTTTTGCTTTGGATAGTCCGAGTTCTTTATACTGCTGTATTTTTCGGTATCCATCGAGTGTTACTTTCATTTGCTTCTCCTTTCGATTTGTGAGTGTTACATCTTAACAATACACTTTTATTAAGCATCAACCTCCTTTAAAATAGTAAAGGCTGCGAAACCGCAGCCTTTATTTT
Source organism: Eubacteriales bacterium (assembly GCA_045538895.1). GTDB lineage: Bacteria > Bacillota > Clostridia > Oscillospirales > CAG-272 > UMGS902. The sequence continues at coordinate 722 of JAZQEH010000071.1, read as the reverse complement.
TATTTCTAATACTGTTAAATCTTCTTCAAATTATTATTTGGCAATAAATATTTCCAAGGCTTCTTTAACAAAGAAACTGCCGCCTATTGCTACGACTTTGTCAAAAGCAAGAAATTCTTCGATATTTCCTCTGTCAATGCCGCCTGTGGGAATAAAGTTTATCTGCGGAAACGGTGCGGAAAGCGCTTTTAATGCAGAAAGCCCTCCGTATATATTCGCAGGAAAGAATTTAACCGTTGTTATTCCGAGTTCCAACGCTTGCATGATCTCGGTCGGTGTAACGCAACCGGGATAATACGGAATATTATTCTCTTTGCAAACGTTGGCTACGCCGACGGACAAGCCCGGAGATACAATAAACTTTGCGCCTGCAGCCAATGCCTCTTCACATTGTTTTGCACTGATAACCGTGCCTGCACCGATATTCATATCGGGATATTTTTCACACGCTATTTTTATAGCCTCGGCGGCGCAAGCCGTTCGGAATGTGATTTCAGCACAGTTTATATTGTTTGCCTTCAATGCCAGTAGGATTTTATCAACTTCGTCAAGTTCTTTTATAACTACAACCGGAATGTATTTATCCATAAATTGTTCCTCTTAATATATCATAGCCACCGCTTTGGCGGTGGCTATGATGATTTTAATTACTGTGCAATAAGTTTCATAATGCGAATCACGTCGAGAAGGCCTACTTTGCCGTCGCCGTTTATATCGCCGTT
>JAZQEH010000070.1:0-9918 GCA_045538895.1 Eubacteriales bacterium | reverse complement strand
ATGCAAAAGTCGGCATTGAGTCAACTAAGGTTCCGTCAAAATCAAATAGATATGTCTTGAATTTCATTTTTCTCCTCCTTATTGAATACAAGTATATGGTACAGTATACCAAAGAATAAAACAATAACAAATTTGCTTTTGCAAAAAAATACTTTCGCTACCACAATTCTTCAAGTATCATATTTCTGCCCTTCTCTTCTTTATTATATCAAAACGACCGCATCACCGAAATCATATCCGGTAATACGGCCGTGCTTTATTTGTTGTTTTCTGTGCTTCATAGTGCTGCACCTCCTTGCAACAAAGCACTATACCACAAGGTTTTGAGGAAGTCCAGAGGAATTTTGATTAAAAAATGATGTTTGTAGCGCCCATAAAACAAGCCACTCCCTTGTTCAACAGTCATGCCATAAAAATGGAAAAAGCCTTGTAAATACAAGGCTTTTCATGGCTCCCCCTGCTGGGCTCGAACCAGCGACATCATGTATCAACAATGTCTCGCGGGGCGAGCCATACGAGTTTTTCTTTGACGGCTGAACACCGTCAATTTGCTGACGCAAACCGAAAAACGTCGGTCATGCGCTCTACCGACTGAGCGGGAAACGAACAGAAAATCCAGCGTGAAAAAGCCTCTCGTAATGAGAGGCTTTTAAAACTATGTTTTTCACTTGTCAAAGCACCTGTTTCTGCAGTAAAGCAAAATATCTGCGCCGACCATAGATATATTTAAAAAATAGAAAAATAAAACATACCATTTTTCTGTAAAATGAGCCATATACATCGGATTCGTAAGCTTTGAAGCGATTCCGGCGATATATCCTAAAAATATAAGGATCAAAAACAGTATGCTTTTCCCCTTCGCTGTTCGTGCCTTATAGGATTTTATAACATTTGCCGGCCACGAAAGACCGAAGGTAACAATCATAATAATTTCAAGAATTTCCGACATCATTTTCCTGAATTACGCTACAACCTTTTTTAAAATCTGAATAATATCAAGAAGCGTGACTATGCCGTCATTGTTCAAATCCGATGCATAACCTTCTTTGTTAAGGCAGGTTTTGAGAGATTGCAAGAAATCTTTTAAATCTACAGTTCCATCACCGTTTGTGTCTGCAGTATTTATAAGCTTGATATCCGGATACTTTGGAACATATATACGAAGGTGCTCTGCATCCGCCACGGTCATTTTTCTTGCAGATGATGCAGCAAAATTGAAGGCACGAAATGTATATTCGCCCCACCATTCATCGGTAACCACCGTAGCGTTGCTTGTAATATTGGCAGGACGAGTGGAGCTTGTTGAAACGTAGTTTTCGTCTACCCAGCCCTCCGGACGGTATTTATATCCGTCATCCAGAATTATAACAGACCCCACCGGCAGCGTTTCCTTTGTGTATCTGTGAGAAGCGATGAAGTTAGGCAAATTAGAAGCCGTGCTGTTTGCAGAGCTGATAAGTTCGAAAGGTATTGTGGAGCTTGACGAATTGTAGTAAGCGTGAAGTGCCAGCACCCAGTCGATCTCGGTGTAAGCGTTTATATTGTAGCCGAGCGACTCAAAAATTTCTGCATCCGTAAGTTTATCCGGTTCTGCGGCAGTAACCTCCGTTACTTCGTACGGAGCTGCGATTGCACTTGTCACTGCCTCACGGATAGCCGCAAGATTTGGATTTATCTCCGTAGCGTAATCATCGGGCACCCAGTCAATGCTATCCACCGAAGCACCTGTAAAATATGCGTACCATGTCAAAGTCGCAGTATATCTACCGAGATCATAGCTGAGATGATAACCGTCACGAGTGACAGTATCTCCGATATAAGATGTACGCAGATTTTGAATAGCGGTACCTGACGGAATGATTCCAACAATAGAATTTTTAGTTTTAACCTCTGAATCAAGCGTGCTTTGAATTGCATTGTACATCGTCATCTGATCATTATTGTAATTTGCGAAGCCGCTGTGAGTGCTGTTTTGCTGATACGCCCATGTCATATGGAAATATACCTTTGCATTAGGAGCATTTTCGGCGATGTAATCAAGTATGTAAGAAAGCTTCGAATAAGACGATGCAACACCACTGTAATTGCTTGCCTGCTGCACTGTGATAATGTCCCATTCCTCATCTGCAAGAGCGGTTGCAATACTTGTGTTCGCAGTAGTTGACCAACTTCCGCTTGTGTTTTTGTAATAAGTATATGCCGCTTTGTTCTCTTCGATGTTTTTTGCGTGAGTATTGAGAGAACATCCTCCAATATAAAGGTTGCCGAGAACTACCTTGTAACCGCCATCGTTTGCAATATCCCAAAGATACTGCATGGCATCCACGCTGAAACTGTTGCCGATTGCCAGAATCTTCATCTCGTCTTTCTTTTCTCCCTCATCAGTTGCAAAAACTAAGCCGTTCAACATCAAACCAAAACAAATACATAGCAAAAACAGCTTTAATACCTTTTTCACTTGCTTTTTCCTTTCGTATGCTTGATTTTTATATTCAATTTGATTATAATACAAATTAAACTATATGTAAAATATATATTTTGCATTTAAAATATGTCAATTCGATATAGAGGTTATAATGAACATAAACTATGACTACTACCGCATTTTTTATCATGTAGCGAAAAGCAAAAGCTTTACCCAGGCGGCTGTACGCCTTTTTAGCAATCAGCCAAATGTTACAAGAGCAATTAAAAACCTTGAAATTTCTCTTGGTTGTGTCCTCTTTATTCGCTCGCGACACGGCGTAACGCTTACCCCCGAAGGTCAAAAGCTTTTTGAGCATATAAAAATCGCATTTGAGCATATCGAAGCCGGGGAAAATGAAATAGCATCGAGTAAAAGTATGCAGCAAGGTACCATAACCATCGGAAGCAGCGACATTGCTCTACGGTGCATGCTACTTCCTGTTTTGAAGGAATATAGAACGCTGTACCCGGGCATTCGAATAAAGGTTTCAAACTATTCTACGCCACAGGCACTTAGCGCGCTCAAGGACGGACTCGTTGATATCGCAACTGTAACATTGCATACTGATGTTCCACTGCCATTAAAAAGTACCGTTATTAAAACTATAGAAGAAACGGCAGTTTGTAGCAGTGCTTTCTCGGAACTAAGCGGCAAAGAGATCTCCCTTGCCGAAATTGCAGAATATCCGCTGATATCACTCGGCGAACATACAAAAACCCATGAATTCTACTCGGAATTCTTTATGGAGCACGGTGCAATCTTTTCACCGACAGTGGAGGCGGCAACCGCAGACCAAATACTTCCCCTTGTAGCAAACGATCTCGGCATCGGATTTGTACCCACGCAGTACATTGAGCAACTTAAAAATAACACCGGCATCTATAAACTGAAATTGAAAGAAGAAATACCAAAAAGAAATATTTGTCTGATAAAAAGAACTGATATTTCTTTAAGCCTCGCCGCAAAAAAACTGGAAGAAATGATTTTGTCGATATAAAAATTAAAGCAGGTCATAAGACCTGCTTTTGTTTTGGCTCCCCCTGCTGGACTTGAACCAACGACCGCTTGTTTTACAGTACCCCACATGCAAAAAGCCTCTCGGATGAGAGGCTTTATAAATTATCATTGTATTTTTCTATATAATCTTCCAATCGCTCACTATGCAAAAAAGCATCAGTAAAACTAGTAACTATTTTTTCTTCTTTGCTCAGAATTAACGTTAATGAACTGTCCCATGGGACGATTTCAATTTGTGACAAAGGGTGTTGGAGTGTTAAGGGCATCTTCCAAAAACCTGCATATCCATCCGCACGTGGTAAATCATATTTTAAAACATCTGCCATCTCAATACTTTTATCAAATCCGGATAGCACAGCCCATATCCACTGAAAGTCCTCTTGAAGAATCATAGCTGTTAACTCTTCTCCTGAAATCCAACAATAATCTTTACTTAATAAGTCCTTGAATTTGTTGTTGCTAGGATAACACTCACAATCAGTAATCAGCCAATTATAGTCTTTTTGCTTGTTGCCAATTGCATCAAATACTTTCTTTAAATGTGTATAATACTCTTCACCTTTTTCGTTAATTGCTCCATAAACCATCTAATCACTTCCTTTCAACAACATACAAAATATACTAATTCATTATACCACACCGCTGATGGTGTTGTAAGTCCCGTGCCAGGGTGCGAAGTTTATGTTTCCCAAACAAAAAAGGTAGTGCCATCAGTTTTATCATCGCTCCATGCCGGTTCGTCTTTTCGCTTTAAGCAATATCTCAAAGTACAACTCGTAAAAGAGTATTCATCATTCTCATCGGCTTCATCCACCGTTAAAAAAACCATAAATGTTTTATTCGGAAATTCCGATTTCAAACGTGAACACCACAATTTAGCAAGCACAATCCCCGCTTCACGTAGCTCGTCTATATTGTTATAATCGAAAATCAGTTCAAGATGTATATGGTTTATTAACGCTTCACACGCTGTTTTGTCAAACCAATTTCCTTCAGCGAAGGATATAGGTTCACTGGTATATACATCGTCATCACAATATATCTTTGGCAAAAGCAAATCTTTTGCCATCGCCATAAAGTCGCTCAAATTATAAATTGCCATTATTGACACCTCACCTTTTCTCCATTATACCACACTGCTGATGGCGTTGTAAACAACGAAAAAAGAGACCACAAATGCGATCTCTGTTTCGGTTTAATGTTGTAAAAGAATTTGCCGAATGGCAAATTCAGTAGGCGACAGAATATGAAGCTTGTTTTAGATGGTAGTCGGAGTCGCCTTGCTCCCAAAGCTTAGCTCGAACCAGCGACAACAGTCATTCGCCCTACCGACTGAGCGGAAAACAAACAGAAAATTCAGCGTAGAAAAAGCCTCTCGTTATGAGAGGCTTTCTTTATAATCATTTTACGATTTGTTTCAGTGTACGCAAAACATCCGCAAGTCCGAGTTTTAAATCACCGTTTGCATCACCGTTATAGCAAACCGAATCATTAACAATCCCTTTAAGAATGCTCATCGCATCATCTAAAGATACTTTTCCGTCAAAGTTAGTGTCGCCTACTATATTTCCTACGGTCGTTTCAAACTGATTGCACTCCATGAAGTATTTGTTAAGTGAAGTGGAGTAATATTCAACCTTGAGATTTTTGCCACTCTCGTCGAAGTAGAACATTGCAACAAGTCCTGCTGCTTCTTTATCGTCGTAGATGCGTGTGCAGTCTGCACACTGACCGTTTATCATAAACTGTTTTACGACGTTTCCTGCATCGCCAACGCTTTCAACTCTTATTATCTTGTCATTGAAAACGTGTCCGGAAAGCACCATTTCAACGTTGGGACAAAGCTTTGCAAACTTGTTCCATACATTCTCGCCATGGATGTTGTATTCGCCATCGGCTCTAAGGTTTGAGTGAGTGATGGCAATTACTCTGTGATAAGGATGTGCGTCCGCAATTCCCTTTGCCCATGCAAGTTCTGCATCCGAGGGGTTATAGTTGAGAGTAATTACAAGGTAGTTTACATCACCGACTTTAAACTTCTGATAGGAGTTTGCGCGGTTTGAATAGTAGTTTTCTCCGATTGCCGCCGCATATGGTGTATCGTCAAACTTTGAAGAGTAGCTTGCCGCCGTGCCGTCATGATTACCACGGCATAGTGCATAAGGGATAATGCCGTCAAGTTTTGCGATATTCTCAAGAGAATATGTCCACTGCTCATCGGTATTATCATTGGTGATATCGCCGAGTCCGAGCATGAATGCCATTTTCTTGTCAGCCGCATTTGCTTTAAGCCAATCATAAAGCTTTGCAAAGGTTTCGGGCTGATACTGTACGTTGTGCTGCGTGTCGCCTACAACGGCGATTGAATAAGCATAATCGGTGATATTATCAATTTCGTCATACCAATATTGCTCGTAAACCGCATTGTTTTTGCTATCGGAGAGGTCAATGGCATCTTCTCCGTATTTCATTTTGGACATATCAAAATGCAAAATCAGGTCATCGGTTCCCTGCGTGGTCATGTCCGCCTTGATTTCATCTGCAGTTCGGGTGTCTGCATAGCACGCAACATTTATAAGCGCACCGCGGAACAGGTTGAGATTTACCTCGCGGTTGTCCGTGCCGAATGCCATATGCGAAGTTTCAAAATCTGTGGGATTTACTGTAAGGTCAAGTGACTGCGCTATTTCGCCGTTGACATAGCAATGAATCTTGCCGCCGGCAACATCTGCGACAATTGCGATATGTGTCTTTTTGCCGTTGTAAACGCTTACGTTTGAAAACGTATAGCGTGTTCTTACATCCTCTTCATCATAAAACATAACCGAAGGCTGCCCGCCTTTGGTTATCTCAAAGATAAATCCGGTTTGTGTACGCTCAAAGTTAGACATTATGATGTGTGTGTAGTCGGAAGTTGTATTATAGGGGAAATACATTGTCGCCTCAAAGGTGAGCGGCATTGATGGGAGTGCCTTTTCAAACATATATCTGCCCGTGTGTTCGCCGAATGTCATACCTTCGCCAAAATCATCCGCAGGAAGGATTGACGGAACTTCCACTTCTGCAGCAGAGATGATTCTAAAGTTGTCAAAGCAACCGGAAGTGCCGTTCAGACGGAGTCCGACAGTACCGCTGTTCCAAGCAGTGTGCGCTGCATTTGCACCGATGGAATAGGTGTAGGTGTAAACGAGTTCGCCTGTTTCAAGCTTGGTCATTTCAACCTTTACATAGTCGCCCTTGACCGTTGCCTTTATATGAATGTCATCGCCCTTCTCAAATGCAACAGAGCCAACGTTGATATTACCGCCCCATGCACCCTCGGCGTTTGCATAGCCGAAAGCACCTTTGTTTGCGTCCGAGGCAACAAACGCAACGTATCCGTAAAAGCCGTTGTTTGCATGGCTTGCAAGACTTTCGTCAGCACGGAAAACAAGACCGCCTGTAGTAGCGGGATTAAGATAGTCAACCTCTACGATATAGTCGGTAAGAGTCTCGGTGGCATTGTAAAGAATATGCGACATAGCACCGCTTACGCTATCGTCAAGTGTGGTTGAGGTGGCATAAAGCGCACCGTCCTTGATTTCCCATGCGTGACGGTACTGTGTAAAATCGGAAAGAGTCGATGCGTCCGAAAAGTCATTTTCATAAATGACAGTTCCGGAAGGAACCTTTACGTATTTTGCAGTAGTTATCTTAAAATTATCCACACAAGCAACATACCCTGCCAAACGCAGACCGACAGAACCTCCATTCCAAACTACATGTTCAACGTCAGAACCGATGGTGTATATGTAAGAATAAACAATTTCACCGGTATCAATATTCGTCATTTCAACATTGACATAAGTCCCTTTTACGATAACCTTGATATGAATATTGGCTCCTTTTTCAAACGCAACAGCACCTGTATTTATATAGTCACCCCAAGTACCGTCGTCTTTGCCATATCCAAGATAACCCTTGTTACCGTTAGAACCGACAGAAGCAACATATCCGTAAATACCGTTTTTCTGGTGGTCAACGCTTTCGCCATCCGCGTTGAAAATAATGCCTCCCGCCGCCTGGACATTGAGATAATCTACTTCTACGATGTAATCTGTAAGGTCTTTAACACCGTTGTATATAATGTGACCGTATATGCTTGATTCACCATCAATCACGGTAGAAGTATTATAAAGTGCACCGTCTCTAATCTCCCACTCATGACGATATTCTGTAAAGTCAGAAAGTGTGCTTGCATCCGAAAAGTCATTTTCGTAAATGACAGTTTCATTTTCGGAGTCCTCGGGAACTTCTGGGGTTTCAGGCTCTTCAGGTGTTTCGGGGGTTTCTTCGGTTTCAACAGTAATCTTAAGATTGTCGAAGTATGCCTTCGTTCCGTTTATTCTAATTCCCACTGTTCCCTCATCCCATACAGTATGCGTTTCATTTGCACCTATAGTGTAGTCATAACTGAAAACCACGTCGCCGGTATCAAGCATTGTTATTTCGGTGTAAATATCATTGCCTTTTACCACGGTTTTAACATGAAGATCATCGCCTTTTGCAAATGCGACAGAGCCTACTTTAATATTGCCGCCCCATTCGCCCTCTTTGGTTGCATATCCGAAAGCACCTTTATCGCCAGTAGAAGCGGAGAATGTAATATATCCGCAAAAACCGTTTTTCTTGTGGCTCGCAAGCGATGCGTCCGCTCTTACTACGAGTCCACCTGTAGCTTGAACATTGAAATAATCCACTTCAACGGTATAGTCGGTAAGCGTTTCGGTCGTGTTATATAAAAGATGCGAGTAATTGCCGCTCACACTATCGTCAAGCAAGGTGGAGGTTGCGTGAAGCACTCCGTTTTCTATTACCCATTCATGCTGGTATTGTGTAAAATCTGACAATGTGCTTGCATCCGAAAAGTCATTTTCGTAAATGACCTTTTCAGCCGCAAATACAGAAACAGAGAGAAGAACCGCCGCAACAAGTGCGAGTCCAAAAACTAAAAGTTTTTTCATAATGATTTCTCCTTATAAAATAATTTTTATACCGTTTTCTTTATAAAGTTTTTGAAGTTCTGCAGGAAGTGAAGTGTCGGTTATATAGGTAAACTCTTTTTTCATATCGCTGTACATGATACCTATTTTTTTCTCAAATTTTGTACTGTCTGAAAGCACATAGGTTTCAGTTGCAGTCTCTATCATTTTTCTTACACATAACGCATAATCACTTGACGAACCGCGAATACCGGAGGTAAGAGAAATTGATGCAGGAAAAATAAACGCCTTGTTAATACCGATTTTTCCAAGAATGTCATGGACAAATATTCCATGAAAAAAGTTTCCGTACGAACGGTTATAATGCCCACCGCACAAAATCAATTCAAAATTATTGCCCTCTCTCAAAAGGTCAAATAAATCCAAAGAGAATACTGCAACTGTGAGTTTGGAAAAATGCTTTTTCAGTTCCTCAACAAACAACATTGCCGTACTGCCGCCGGTAAGTGCAATAGTGTCGCCTTCATTTATAAACTGCAAAGCGGTTTTTACAACCTCTTGCTTGAGTTTTACATTTTCGGTCTTGCGTACATCAAGTGGGGGTAACTTTTTAATCTCTCCCTCCGCTACTGCACCGCCGTGAACTCTTTTCAAAAGATGCGCTTTCTCCATGGCGAGCAAATCGCGGCGAACTGTTTCAATAGAAATATCAAAAAGCTCCATGAGTTTTGCCGTGGTAACCGCACCGTCTTTTTGTATCATTTTGTATATTCTATTATGTCTTTCGTTTGCAAGCATTAAATCCACTCCTCTTATATCCACATTTTATCATACAAATCCACACTCGTCTATGTAAAAAAACAAGCTAGTTGTATAAAAAATTTCTCAGCAAGTAGCAAATTTGAATTATATAAGAAACAAAAAATCCGACCACTAATGTGATCGGATTTTGGCTCCCCGAGCTTAGCTCGCAATGTCTTGCAAACCTGCATAAAAGTTCATGAACTTGTCATGTTTTATTAAAACTGACGGCGTTTAGCCGGCAAGACAAGTTCGCATGCGGCGGAACAAGAAGTTCAACATAGATGGTAGTTGAAGCCGCATTGGACATACATGTATTAACATAGCGTCGCTATGCGACGCATTATGAGTTTATCCTTCGTCGGCTGAACACCGACGATTTCGCAAGCGAAACCGGAAAACTCAAGTCATATCCGAGCATTGCTCGGAGATGGCTGTGATCTTAGGTGTCGCTGGCGCGACCAAGTAAAAAAGAGCAAAACAAAAAGCAGGTCGATTGACCTGCTTTTGTTTTGGCTCCCCCTGCTGGGCTCGAACCAGCGACATCATGATTAACAGTCATGCGCTCTACCGACTGAGCTAAGGAGGAATATGGTGCACCTTCAGGGACTCGAACCCGGGACCCACTGATTAAGAGTCAGTTGCTCTACC
>JAZQEH010000069.1:0-3043 GCA_045538895.1 Eubacteriales bacterium | reverse complement strand
TACCCTCACTATTTGTCGAGTGAATAAAAAAGGAGCGCCCAACTTGTTTTTTCTACAAGCTGAGCGCTCTATTCCTTTGATTTCTGCCAGGTGGTTTGTTCGGTATTCTGTTTTGGGTTTTCATTTGGTTTTCTCCTTCCTAAAAGCGCGGACGGGCGATGGCGGATTTACCGTCACCGCCCGTTCGGGTGGATTATTGTGTTTTGGTGCAGTTTCCCTTGAAAGCTGCTTTTACAGACACATTATAACATATTTTTCCACGCATAAATTGTCGTTCTATGGCGGAGAAGAATATTTTTTATATTTGAAGAAGGCGCCGCCGAAGCGACGCCCTTCTGTTAATCTTTATGTTTTAGTAAGTAAATTCCTACACTCGCCATTCCTATGCCAAGCATTGCAAAGCCGGACTTCATATCCAGTTCACCAAGCAGTGAAGTTACAACAACCGCAATACCCATAGCGACCGGGATTGCTTTTAAGATAATGTCGATCAAATAACCGGCTCCTTTATGTCCGGAGATAGGTGCTGATTTTGCGTTCATCAGTTCTTCAACCGATACACCGAGTATTTCCGCTAACTTAGGAATCGTCTGTGTATCAGGCCAAGCTATATCACGCTCCCACTTTGATACCGCCTTATCTGTAATGTTCAACATATCCGCAAGTTGTTTCTGTGTCATTCCTTTTTCTTTGCGGAGCGTGCTGATGATTTCTCCCATAGATCTGTTTGCCATTTGATTTATCTCCTTTGCAAGTTTGATTGATTTCAGTATAATACCGCGTCCGAAAGGAGTAAACCGAAGGAAGGTAGAGTTTACTAAACCGAAGGTTTACTTCTTTTCCTGCTCTTTATTAACAAATAAATTGCAGATCATCATAACTGCCACAAACAGCACACCGGCAATAGGCCATACAATCCAACTCCGGTGCCAGTCATTCGTAATGAAGCTCCAACCCAAAAAGATTGCCGTAGCGACAACCCAATAAACAGCACCCACTGTTTCCTTAATGTTACTTTTCTTTTTTTCAATCGGATTATACTCTCCTTCTTTGAGAAGCTTTTGCATACTTGCCCAGCGTACTCCGGACACAATAAAGAACATTGCACCGATACCGGCAATCAGCATCGTTACTGTAAGCATAATAACGGTGAGGAAATCGTGATCAGCAAAAGCAGCACTTAGAAGCGGTACGGGTGAAAGCACACAAACACAAGTGCCAATGTAGTTGTACTTCACATATGTGCTGCGATACTTTCTCTGTGCGTCCTTCACCAAACCAGCAACACCGTATTCAGTTTCGAAAGGTTCTTTTTCAATGAACTCATACGGAGCGTTTGTGAACCCTACACGAATGAAGATTGCTACCGCTACTGTAACGATTGGGAACATAGCAACCAATCCAACACCGCAGGCCAGCTCTTCTGACCAACCAAAGGAGGGATATTCGCTTGCAACACTAAGTAAAAGCAGTGGGATAACAGCTACAATGCAAAGCATCGTTGCTATGGCAATTCTTTTTGCTGCAATCTTTCGCAACTCCAGATATTCGTTTGCCTCTGCAAGCGTTATCTTTCGTATGCCGGGATCGGAGACACCGTCGGTATATTCCTCGTTCTCAATTTCATCTTTGAGTAAATAATCGGTTGTAACCCCGAACAGTTCACCGAGTTTCAGAATCTTCTCTAAATCCGGGATTGTCTGTGCGCCTTCCCATTTGGATACTGCCTGACGGGACACATTCATTTTTTCGGCCAGTTCTTCCTGCGACCAGCCATTCTTTTTTCTGAGTCTGATGATCTTATCAGCTAAAATCATATTTCTATACCTCCACTTGGAAACTTCGGTAGGCTTTCTGCCTTCCGTTATGCCAAGTATAGCTTTTTTGTCGGTTACACTCCACCAAACGACGGCTTGAAATTCGTCAACCGGCGGTTGCCAAGTGCTTTACATTGGGTATTATAGCATAAAATTGTGACTTTTTCTACCTACAGTAAAGGCGCCGCTGAAATTCAGCGACGCCTTTGCTTTTTTAGAACAACCCTCTGTTGTATTTGAATTGTGCGTAAAGCATTAAAACCAGTCCGATAACAACGCCTACCGCAATGAAGATCGATCCTACCTCAACGCCGGCAAATACTTGAATGATACCTGCGGCAATCAAACTCACACCGATGATTAGAGTTCCAAGCCCCATACACATACAGTATGGCTTTTGATTTTCTTTAGTGACCTTTCTGCGGTTGTACCAGTGTATTGAAGCAATATTGCCTTTCATATTAAAGATGCCCAATATCGTGAGCAATGTGCCGATTGCCAGTTGCTCGATGCTTTCTCTCAATGGCTCGATAAACACATAACCAAGAATAAATAATCCAATTCCGCACCCGACCACTAAGCCGATAATAACCTTCTTCTGCTGGTCTATTGTCCTGTTTTTAGAAACAAGCGTTTCGGCATTTGCCTTGTCCGGCATAAGTTCGCCAATACCAATACCAAAATACTCAGCCAACATCTTTAATGAGTCGTCGTTAGGAAGGCCTAATCCATTCTCCCACTTTGCAACGGCTGATCTGCTAATATGTATATCTGCTGCGAGTTTCGCCTGGGAAACATTCTTCTGCAAGCGAAGCTCTCTTAGCTTTTCGGAAAATTCCATACTGACACCTCCGTTCGGTGGATATATTATATCTCAACAGCGGAAGAAAATCTATATATTAGGGTGTTACTTTAGGGTGTTACGCTGTTACTTATGCAAAAACACAGCATTTTCAGCGATGTTTTCACATTACTTTATAACCGCTTGAGGTCAAGGTCATATAAAATGATTGAAAATCTTCTTTGTCCCTAAACTCTTTTTTCTCGTATCCGGGTTCCTGGTGAAAGGATAAAACCCTTTCTTCCTCGTTTACCCAGCATACATACCCCTCTGTATCTATACTCATATCATTCCACTCTCATCATACGATAGCCAACGCCGATATGAGTCTGAATATATTGGGGCGAATCCGGTGCCGCCTCCAATTTCTTACGAAGGGTCGCCA
>JAZQEH010000068.1:0-17475 GCA_045538895.1 Eubacteriales bacterium | reverse complement strand
CAAAATGCGGCAAGGGCATGAAAAAGCCCTTGCCGTTACTTGCTTTTTCGGATTTTTGTCTCTACCGTACACATGTACGCCGACGAAACAAAAATCCAAGAATCTGCCTGCGTTTCTCAGCCTCCACTCAGCCAGATGACTTTGTCATCAGGCTGAAGGCAGACCGAAAGGTCTGCCTTTTTTAACTTTTATTGCCGCAGTTCATACAATGTAAACAGGGAAGGAGGAATTCCTTGTATGTATGAAAACATAAAAATCGGGATGCTTGGCGGTGATATGAGGCAAGTGGCGTTGTGCCGTCGCCTGTCCGATATGGGATTTGAAACGGCAACTTTCGGTATCTGCAATAAGGCGGACATAGGCAAAGCGGTGCGCTCAAGCGATTGGCAAAGTGTTGTTAAAGGTAGTCGGGCGGTTATTTTGCCGTTGCCTGTTACACGTGACGGTGAGCACGTTTTGATGCCGTATGCGGATGAGCAGAAACTTAAACTTTTGGAGGTAATGAAAGCGATTGAAGAGGATGCTTTGTTGCTCGGAGGGAATCTGGATTCCGACATTAAAGCTATTGCAAAAAATAATAATATCCCGTTACTTGATTATTTTGATTGCGAAGATCTGAAAATAAAAAATGCAATTCCAACCGCCGAGGGTGCTATTGAAATTGCAATGCGTGAAACCTCGATAACCTTAAACGGAGCCTGCGTTTTAGTGTGCGGATACGGTAGAATAGGCAAAGTACTATCTTCGCTTTTAAAGGCACTTGGTGCAAAGGTTTATGTGTCTGCACGCAGGCACTCTGACATTGCATATATCACAGTGAACGGGAATGTTCCCGTACGGTACGGAAGCGGTGAGTTCTTTGAAGCACTGAAAACGGTTGACATTGTATTCAATACGGTTCCTGCGCATATACTTGATAAAACAGTGATTGAAAAAATGAAATCCTGCTGTCTTATCATTGACCTTGCTTCGGGTGACGGCGGCACCGATTTTGATGCAGCGAAAAAATGCGGTATCAAAGCCATTCATGCACTTTCACTTCCGGGTAAGGTAGCACCTGTCACAGCAGGCGAAATAATATGTGATTGCGTACTTGAAATATTCAACAGAGAAGGAGTGATTACCGGACTATGATAGGATATGCTTTCTGCGGTTCGTTTTGTACTTTGTCGAAATCGTTTGACGTTTTTAAAAAGCTTATATCCGATGGAAAAGAAGTACTTCCAATAGTGAGCGAAAACGTTTATTCAACCGACACCCGATTCGGTAAAGCATCGGAGTTTTGCGAAAAACTTGAAAAAGAAAGCGGAAAAGCGGTTATACATACTTTTTTTGATGCCGAACCGCTTGGCCCCAAAATCAGTCTTGATGCTTTGATAATTGCACCTTGTACCGGTAACACGCTTGCGAAAATTGCAAATGGAATAACTGACACTGCGGTGACAATGGCTGCAAAAGCACATCTTCGCAGTGACAGAACGTTGGTGATTGCACTTGCATCAAACGATGCACTCTCTGCAAATTTAAAAAACATAGCGACACTTCTCGAAAGAAAAAACGTTTATTTTGTTCCCATGCGGCAGGATGACACGGTTAACAAACCTCATTCACTTGTAGCAGATTTTTCGCGTATTGAGGAAACGCTTGCCAATGCTTTAAACGGAAAACAAATTCAAGCATTGTTTGATTAAATTGCCAAACATAATGTTGCAAGTTCTGATAATAATAATATCAGAGCACGCGAAAGCGTACTCGATGATATAGATTATTCCACAAAATAAAGAGGAGAATAAAAATGGCAAGCAACAAGACACTTGTTCCTGAAGCTAAGGCTGCACTTGAACAGTTCAAGATGGAAGCAGCAAACGAGGTTGGCGTAACTCTTAACCAGGGTTATAACGGTAACCTTACTTCCAAGGAAGCAGGCTCTATCGGTGGCCAGATGGTCAAGAAGATGGTAGAGAAGTACGAGAACGAAATCAAAACCAAATAAAACTTTAATGTTTTTGATACCCGGCAAACGCCGGGTATTTTTTATATATAATATAATATTTTATATATTTACTTGACTTTCGCCATATTTTGCAATACAATGAAAATGTATGTATAAAAATCGTTGTCTGCAACGATTTGTTCAGAAAGGGAAGAAAAATGCAACGCAATAAAGAAAGTAAAAGAATATGGCTCTCAACTCCCACAATGCACGGCAATGAAATGAAGTACATTGAAGAGGCATTTGAGAAAAACTGGGTAGCACCGCTCGGTTTTAACGTGGATGCTTTTGAAAAAGAGGCAGCTGAATATCTCGGTGAGAATGTGCATACACTTGCACTCAATGCAGGTACCGCAGCACTTCATCTCGCTGTTAAACTTGCGGGTGTTAAGCCGGGCGATAAAGTGTTCTGCACAGACATGACATTTGCCGCAACCGTAAATCCCGTTACATATGAGGGGGCACAACCCGTTTTCATTGATGCCGAAAGAGAAACATGGAACATGGATCCTGCGGCTTTGGAAAAAGCATTTGAAAAGTATCCAGATACAAAGGTTGTTATGCTCGCACACCTTTACGGAACACCCGCAAAAATGGATGAGATTATGGCAATCTGCGATAAGCACGGAGCGGTTCTTATTGAGGATGCTGCCGAGGCTTTTGCAGCTGATTACAAAGGCAAGAAGATGGGTACATTCGGCAAATACGCAATTCTCTCGTTCAATGGTAATAAAATTATAACCACATCCGGCGGCGGCATGCTTATCACGGATACCGAGGAAGCAAAGAAAAAGGCATTTTTCTGGGCAACTCAGGCACGTGACAATGCACCGTGGTATCAGCATAGCGAAATCGGATATAACTATCGCATGAGTAACATTGTTGCCGGTATCGGAAGAGGACAGCTTGATTATCTTGAGAACCACCGTGATCTGAAAGAAAAGATTTACCGTCGCTATGAAGAAGGCCTTAAAGGATTGCCGGTAAAAATGAATCCTTATCTTGATTGCACCAAACCTAATTTCTGGTTGTCCTGCCTTACTATTGACGAAGATGCTATGGACAAGTGCGATCCCGAAAAACTTCGTCTTGCACTTGATGCACTCAATATTGAGTCCAGACCTATCTGGAAGCCGATGCACATGCAGCCCGTATATGCACACTGCGATATGATTTGTGCCGGCGATAATGTTGGTGAGGACATCTTTGCACGCGGACTTTGTTTGCCCAGCGACATAAAGATGACCGAGGAAGAACAGGACATTGTTATCGAAGCTATTAAAGCTTGTTTTTAAAGAGGTCACAAAATGAGAAAATTTCAGCTTTTCGTAAAACGTGCATTTGATATTTGCGCTTCTTTTTTGGCAATCGTCTTGCTCACCGTTATCCCTGTACTCATAGTGGTGCCGTTGCTTATAAAGCTCACTTCCAAAGGTCCTGCGGTATTTACTCAGGAAAGAGTGGGTAAAAACGGAAAGATTTTCAAAATTTACAAATTCAGAACCATGCGTATTCCCGAGGACAGTCTGGATGAAAACGGAAATATGCTTGAACCCAAGCAGAGAATAACCAAGGTCGGCAAATTCCTTCGTGCAACAAGCCTTGATGAACTTATGCAGCTTTTTAACGTCCTTAACGGTACCATGAGTATTATCGGTCCCCGTCCTACGTTGCCTTTTCAGGTGGAGAGATATACTCCGGAGCAACTTAGACGCCTTGATATGCGTCCCGGTGTTACCGGATGGGCACAGGTTAACGGACGTAATGATTTGAATTGGGCTCAAAAAATCAAATATGACATCGAATACATAGATAAATTCAGTCTTTGGATGGATATCAAAATACTTTTTAAAACCGTAGCGGTTGTTTTTAAAATGGACGGTATTGCATTCAGAGACGGAGATTTTAAATCAATGGTCGCTGATTCGGAACTCAAAGCCGATATTGTTGCAGGTGAAGAAAAAGAACCTGTAAAAGCGGAGTTGAAAGATGCTGATTCCAAAATCGTAAACAAGTGATCGTTTGAATTATAGTTTAAAGAGGTTTGCCATGACAAATTATGAAGTTTTACTCGAAAAGATAAGAGAATCCGGTATGGATTATCGTTGGTCGCGAATGTTTGTTAAAAAACTCGCCGATGACGAAAAGGCGTTTCCAGTGTCTAAAGAGGAGGCGGAATTCGCTCTTAAAAACGGTTTTTATCCCGGAAGAGTAGTCCTTTATGGTTTGAATCAAGATAATTGTAAGGATTATTTGCCGGATTACAATTATTTTATGCTTCACCCAATGAATAATCATTTTTTAAAGTGGCTTGACAAAACCACTCTTAAATACGTGCTTAACAGTAATGGTTGTGAGGATACTATGCCTGAATATTATGCCTATGTAGAAAATGATGGCAGCTTCACGTATCTTATGGACAATCCGGAGTGTATTGAAAAAAACAGCGAGTATCTTTTGAATCTTTTGAAATATAAGGGTATTCTTGCGATGAAGCCAAATTCCGGTACCTCCGGTGGTCTTGGTTTTATCAAACTTGAAATCCGGGGCGAAGATATTTATGAGAATAATAAACTCATTGATATGTCCCGATTTAAAGAAATCAGAGATTCAATGCGTAATTATATTATTACTGAATATGCTCATCAACATCCGGAACTTGCAAAAGTTTGGCCTGACAGTGAATGTACGCTTCGTGTAATAATGGCGAAGAACCCCAAAAAGGACCGATACGAACAGGCTACATGGTCATGCGTGGTGTCTTTTGCGAGATTCGGAACTTCAACAAACGGCGGAGCGAGTAATCTTTCTTCTGGCGGAATTGGTGTAGGCTTTGATTTTGAAACAGGTCGATATTACGATTTTGCATTGAGGTACAAGAGATTTTGCCCGGATGGGAAGTGGTATATTAAATGTCATCCTGATACCGGTATTGTTTTTGGTGATTCCAGACTTCCTAACTGGGAGTATGTAAAAAAGCGTATTGGCGATATTTGCAACCACATGTCTTCGCTTGATTATATGGGGCTTGATATTATTATTACAGAAAATGGAATGAAACTTTGTGAGATTAATTCACACCCTGCTTTGGATTATGCACAGGTAATGTGTGGCCCTGCTATGAAAAAGCCAAAGATAAAAGAGTTCTTTGAGCATAAGGGATTGTATAATTTTGATTCAGAAGTTTTTTATCGTGCATACGTTGAAAGTCAAGAATAAAACCTTTAGAGATAAAGAGGAGAAAAAATGAAAGCAGTTGTACTTTGCGGAGGAATGCCGCAGATAGCGTTAATTGAGGAACTTAAAAGCCGCGGTATATATACAATCCTTATCGACATGAACGAAAAAGTTGCGGCACGCAAGCATGCCGATAAGTTTTATCCGATTTCGACAATGGATATTGAGGGAATAAAGGGCGTTATTAAAGAGGAAAATGCCGATTTTATTCTCACCGTGTGTGCAGACCAGGTGCTTCAGGTTGTGGCACAGATTTCCGAGGAAATGGGACTTCCTTGCTACATAGACTACGCAACCGCACTTAATGTTTCCAAGAAATCATACATGAAAAAGATTTTTACGGAAAACGACGTTCCCACTTCCAAATTCGTGATTATGGAAACTCTCGATGAGTCTAAGATTACACATCTTGAGTATCCTCTCATTGTAAAGCCTGTTGACTCTTACAGTTCGAGAGGTGTACGTAAGGTTGTTAATTCCGAAGAACTTAAGGCGGCTTTTGCAGATGCGGTTGAAATCAGCAGAACAAACACCGCTGTAGTTGAAGAGTTTGTTGAGGGTGACGAGCTTACTGTTGACGTTTATGTTGAAGACGGCAAGGCACATGTTCTCAGTATTTGTAATCTCGACAAAATCGGTGATGAAAACCGTTTCGTTATATACCGTGGCAGATATCCCGGTACTTTCTCGGAGGATATAAAAAAGCAGATTGAAGAAACCGCTCAGAAAATCGCAAACGGTTTTGGACTCAAGAATACACCTATGCTTATCCAGCTTATTTCTAACGGTAAAAAGATTTCGGTTGTTGAGTTCTGTGCACGTACAGGCGGCGGTGTTAAGTTCAGACTTATAAAGAATGTTTCCGGCTTCGACGTTGTAAAGGCGGTTGTTGACCTTACTCTTGGTAATAAGCCACACGTAGAGCCGTATACCGGCAAGCAGAAATATGTTGTCAATGAGTTTTTGTACTGCAACGAGGGTACGTTTGACCACCTCGAAGGATTTGAAGAGCTTTTGAGTGAGGGCATCATAAAAGAGTTCTACCAGCTTAAAGCGCAGGGAACCGTTATGGGGCCCATTAAGAGCAGTGGCGACAGAGTTGCGTGCTTTACCATTGAAACTTATGACTATAACGAAATTAAGGCAAAGCACAAGCTTGCTAATGAAAGAATCAAGGCTGTCAGCGTTGACGGTGTAGATTTGCTTCGTCATGACCTTGTTGAAAATTATCAGAAGATTTAGGAATTAAAAATGAATATACTTTTTCTTACTATAAGCACGCTTCCACCTATCGGAAAACATTCGATTTCGCTTGACCTCATTCATGAGTTTATAAGAAACGGGCATAAAGTTTATGCTGTTGGTGGAATTGAAAGAAACTCGAATGCTGAAACTTCTGTTTCCGAAGAAGAAGGATGCACTGTTTTAAGAGTTAAAATCGGTAAAAACAAAAAGGCAAATCTCATTGAAAAGGGAATTACTACTTTGTTGTTGCCGCAGATTTACATAAGTGCTATTAAAAAGCACTTTCACGATGTGAAATTTGACCTTGTGCTTTATCCTACTCCTCCGGTTACTCATGTAGATACCGTTAAGTTTATTAAAAAGCGTGACGGTGCAAAGAGTTATCTTTTGCTTAAGGATATTTTTCCGCAGAATGCGGTCGATATCGGTATGATGACCAAGGGTGGACTCAAGGGTATTATTTACAAGAATTTCAGACGAACCGAGAAAAGGCTTTACGCAATTTCCGACCGCATAGGCTGTATGTCACATGCTAATGTGGATTATATTTTGAAGCACAATCCGGAGATTTCTCCCGATAAGGTTGAAATTTGTCCTAATTCTATCGAAGTTTGTGATATGTCCGTTGATGCCGATACACGTATAAGTATGCGTGAAAAATACGGTTTGCCGCTTGATAAAAAGATTTTTGTATATGGCGGAAATCTGAGCAAGCCGCAAGGAATACCGTTTTTTATTGAGTGCTTGCGTTCTCAGATAGGGAATGAAGAAGCATATTTTCTCGTTGTCGGTGACGGTACCGATTTCGGAAAGCTTCAGGCTTTCTTTGATGAAAATAAGCCTGATAATATGAAGTTGCTCAAAAGATTACCTAAAGAGGATTATGACAGGCTTGTTGCGGCGTGTGATGTCGGACTTGTATTCCTTGATCATCGCTTCACAATCCCTAATTTCCCGTCACGCATACTTTCGTATATGCAGGCGAAGCTTCCCGTACTTGCTTGTACCGATCCCAATACAGATGTAGGCAAGGTTATTGAGGGCGGAGAGTTTGGTCTCTGGTGCGAAAGCAATGATGTTGCAGCATTCGGTGAGGCGGTAAAGAATATGAAAACTACCGAGTGGGGCGAAAACGGATATAGATTCCTGTGTGAGAATTATTCGGTTTGCGACAGCTATAAAAAAATCATGGATTTTGTCGATAAAAAGTGAGGTAACGTATGCGTATTGTTGTTAATGATATAGCGGCAAGCAAGGGCGGTGCTATGACTGTTCTTAAGGATTTTTATGAGTGCGTGCGTGACAACGATACTGAAAATGAGTGGATATTCTTACTTGGTGACAATTATCTTGAGGAAACGGATAATATCAAAGTCATTACGCTTCCCGAGGTGAAAAAAAGTCGGATAAAGCGTCTTATATTTGACAAGTTTTCTGGCAGAAAGTTTATAAAGACACTTAATCCTGACGTCGTGTTTTCGATGCAGAACACTATTGTTTACGGACTGCGTAACATTCCTCAACTTATTTATATGCATCAGTCCATACCGTTTCAGACGATAAAGAGTTTTTCTTTCTTTAAGTCATCCGAACGAAGTACGGCTATAATTCAGCATATTATAGGTCGGTCGATTTGCAAATCTGTTCGCAACGCAACAAAGATAATTGTGCAGACCGAATGGATACGTGATGCTGTTATAAAAAAATGCGGCATACCGAGAAGCAGAATTGTAAACATTCTTCCGCCAGTCAAGGATTTAAGCGACTATGCGAACGGTGATATCTTTGACAAAACCAAGTTCTTTTATCCAACCGCTCCTGCAGTTTATAAGAATAACAGTGCGGTGTATAAAGCATCAGAGATGCTTTCGGCAGATGGCATAGCACATGAGGTGAAGCTCACGATTGCTCCTCAAAATAGTAGAGGTGCGGTTAAATGCGTAGGTAGAATGCCTTTTGAGGATGTTTTGCGTGAATATAATGGCAGTACACTTGTTTTCCCGTCATATATTGAAACGGTAGGGCTCCCAATGCTTGAAGCAAGGTCGCTCGGCTCTCTTATACTTGCTTCCGACTGTCCTTTTTCACGTGAAGTATTAAAGGATTATGAAAATGCTTATTTCTTTGATCCGTTCAAGCCGGATGAGCTTGCAATGCTGATGAAAAAAGTAATTTCCGGCGAAATAATCAAAAAAGCCGTAGCTCCTGCGTCGAGTGAGCCGAGAAATACATGGAAAGACGTCATGGATGAAGTGACAGAAGCAGGCAAACAGAAATAACCCTTTTCGGAGGAAAACTAAAAGTTGAAAATTGCAAGATTTTTTAACGATAAAATGATGCTTGTTTTTACGGCATTTGTTGTTTTATCTTTTTTTGCACAGGTTTTTAAAGTCAATTCAATAGTTAATGTAATATACGTTATTTCGCTGCTGTTGGTGCTGGCAGGATACTTTTTAAGCGGATATATTACGGCTCATATTCTGGCTTTGTTCTTCTTTGTCGGACTTGGAGCTATATCACGAGGTCTGATACATGAATCTGACTTTTTTACGCACCTGCTTATAACGCTGTGTATCTTTATATGCATTGATATATGTGCATATGTAAAAATTACGCTGAAGACCTACAAGATTATAGCAACCGTGTTTTTTATTTCTTCGATAGTATTGCTGGTTGCTTATTATTTGGGTCCGTTGAAAAGAAGTTATTTCAAGTGGACAGACTCTATCTGTCTTAACATGCCAAATCCTAATGTGGCAGGACTTTGGGTAACCTGCTTTTTCATAATTCTGTTCTATTCTTCGTTTCTGTTTAAAGGAATAAGAAGAGTACTTTACCTGCTCGTTGCGGTTGCATTGCTTCCTATAGTTATAGCAACCCAGTCACGAAACTCGTACTTTGCGTGCCTTTTTTTGGTAGGATGTGTTATCATAACAAAGCTATTTAATATTAAAAAAGTACCCAAGTTGTTCTTCGTGTTGATTGCAACACTTCCGCTGATTGTATTTTTCTTTTATATGTTTGTTATCGTCAAAAACATGGATTTTTGGCAGGAGTTCTTTTCATTTGATGATATTAACAAAGGCATCAATACACGTCATTCAATGTGGCAGCGTGTTCTTGATAATTTTGGCGAGTGTTTTTTGATAGGTAATTATTACAAGTACTATAATTCGCAGCAACACAATTCTTTGATTACTATTTTCTGCCGATTCGGTTCGATTGTAACTACCGTGCTTTGTATGCTTATTTACCGGAGCCTTAAAAACTTACAGGAGAATTCGTCTTTTTATGCAACACTCGGACTTTCGGCTATTCTGTTTACCGGCTGCTTTGAGGCATCTGTATTCGTAGGCATTGCCGGAATGTATCTCATGCTTATTCTTGTTCCTGCCTGTGCTTCTGCAGAGGTAGAAGAACATTGACCCGAGGAGATTAAATGAAAAAAATCAAAATAAGCCAACTTAAAATGGGAGCTTTGATTTCCTATTTTACTATGGCATTCAATATAGTTGCAGGACTTTTGTATACGCCGTGGATGGTTGCCAAAATCGGTCAGTCAGACTATGGTTTGTACACACTTGCAAATTCTTTGATAGCTATTTTTATGCTGGACTTCGGTCTTGGCTCGGCGGTATCAAGATACATAGCAAAGTACCGTGCCGAGGGCAGGCATGAAGAGATAAGCAATATAATGGGTATAATCTACAAATTATACATCATTATTGATATTGCAATACTTGCGGTATTGTCGGTTGTTTACTTTTTCGTAGGAAATATATATAAAGAGCTTACTCCGGCCGAGCTTGAAACGTTCCGTACACTCTACATTATTGTTGCGGCGTACCATGTAATTGCGTTTCCGTTTTCTCCGCTTGACGGAACACTGAATGCGTATGAAAAGTTTATTCAGCTCAAGCTTTGCAACCTGCTTTATAGGGTTCTTTCGGTTGTTTTGGTTGTTGCGGTGCTGTTTTTCTCTTCGGATGTTGCTGTTGTAATTTTTACAAATGTTATGGCGCATCTTATAACCGTTTTAGCCAAGTTTATTCTTACAAAAAAATACGTTCCGCTTAAAGTCAATTTCAAAGCGAGTGGCGGAGCATTGTATAAAACTTTGTTCAGTTTTACTTTGTGGACAACGGTTATCAATATAATGCAGAGATTTACTCATAGCTTTGCACCGTCAGTGCTTGGAATGACGGCGGGTGCTATTCAGATAGCACTGTATGCTCCTGCGGTAACTCTTGAGGGGTATTTCTACACGCTTGGAACCTCGGTAAACGGTTTGTTTTTGCCAAAGGTTTCACGTTATATTGCCGATAAGCAGGAGGATAAGATTCTGAGTCTTATGATAAAGGTCGGCAGATATCAATCCATGCTACTCGGTCTTGCGTTTATAGGCTTCATATGCGTAGGTAAGGAGTTTATGACGCTGTGGATGGGCCCCGATTATACTGACACCTACTATCTTGCTATTGTAATTCTGTTGCCAACGCTTATCTCTGCAACTCAACAGATTGCAAAGACAACTGTTATTGCAAAGAAACTTATAAAGTATCAGGCTTGGTGCATGACATTTACCGGTGTTATGGGACTTGCGGTATCTTATTTCCTGTCTATGAGAATAGGTGCAATGGGTGTGTGTATCGGTACGGCACTGACCTCGCTTTGCAACATAACTTTTATGAACTTTATTTATAAGAAAAAAGCGGGCATTAATGTGTTTGAGTTCTATAAAAAGTGCTATCTCAAACTGATTCCTTGCTACGGTGCGGTGCTTGTAATAGGTTATTTTATAACAGGCAAGATTCCGCTTGGCGGATGGCTTGGCTTTGCGGTAAAAGCTGCAATAGTTGTTGTAATTTTTGCTATAGTGATGTTCTTCTTCTATGTAACGGATGAAGAAAAGAAAATGGTGTTTAGAAAAAAATAATTTACTTATAGGAGAAATATGATGGATAAGAAACCGTACTTAGTGGATGTTCCGGTAAGAATCAACGTATGGATCCGACCGGAGTGTCAGCGGAAACAATTTGAAGTGTTAAAGCAGGCACGTCCGTCAACAATGTTTTTGATTTCTGACGGTGGCAGAAACGAAAGAGAATGGGCTGCGATAAGGCAGAACCGAGCGATTTTTGAAAATGAAATAGACTGGGAATGTACGGTATATAAGATTTTTGAAGAAAAGAATAACGGTCTTTATACAATGAGCCGCCGTGGAGCAGAGCTTATCTGGTCAAAGGTAGACAGATGTATTTTCCTTGAGGATGATTCTATTCCGTCAGTTTCGTATTTTCAGTATGCTGCAGAGCTGCTTGAAAAGTATAAGGATGATGAACGTATAGTTTGCATCTGCTCTATGAATCATGCCGGCGTATGGGAGGATTCCAGCAGCGATTATTTCTTCGCTGAACGTGGACCTATTTGCGGTCAGGCTATATGGAAGCGTTCATATGAGCAGCGTGATTTTGACCTTGAATACGCCAAAGATCCGTATGTTATGAAACTTTTGAGAGAAAAACTCAAAGATGATAAAGCGTATCTGAAAGTTATAGAGGGGTATGCAACTAATCCTAAATACGGCGGTCACATTCCGGGCGGTGAGTTTTTCAGCCGCCTTGCCGTATATAGCAGAAATCAGCTTTATATTATCCCTAAATATAACATGATGTGTAATATAGGATGTACGGAGGATTCAGAGCATGCGGCAGAGTATAAAATGCTGCCAAAAGGCATTCGTTGCATCTTCAATATGAAAACGTATGAATATGAATTCCCGTTGAAGCATCCGAAATATATGATTGCGGATAATGATTATCTCAAATATGAAGAAAAGGTATTGTGCAGAAATCGCCCCGTTCGTGCTTTCTTCAGAAAAATAGAAGTTTTGTTTTTATTCTTGCGTTATCGAGGTCTGGGCGGTCTGTTTTCAAAACTGAAAAAAGGACTTTCCAAGAAAAAGAGAATCGAAAGATAAGAATACAACATTATATAGAGGAAAATAAATTATGAGTCTTTTTACTAACAAAACATTACTTATAACAGGCGGCACGGGCAGTTTCGGTAACGCTGTACTTAACCGCTTCCTTGCAACGGATATCGGTGAAATACGTGTATTCTCCCGCGACGAGAAAAAGCAGGATGATATGCGTCACGAATTTCAGCTTAAGATGCCCGAAATGGCAGAAAAAATCAAGTTTTACATCGGTGATGTCCGTGACCTTGCCTCTGTAAAGAATGCTATGCACGGTGTTGATTATATTTTCCATGCGGCAGCACTCAAGCAGGTTCCATCATGTGAGTTTTTCCCGATTGAAGCGGTAAAGACTAATGTTCTCGGTACCGAGAATGTGCTTACTGCGGCGATTGATGCAGGCGTAAAGTCTATAATTTGCCTTTCTACCGATAAAGCTGCATACCCCGTAAATGCAATGGGTACAAGCAAAGCAATGATGGAAAAGGTAATCGTTGCAAAATCTCGCACGGTTTCTCCTGATAAAACAAAGATTTGCTGTACACGTTACGGCAACGTTATGTGTTCCCGCGGTTCTGTAATTCCGCTTTGGATCGACCAGATTAAAAAGGGCGAGCCGATTACTATTACCGAGCCTTCAATGACACGTTTTATTATGTCGCTTGATGAGGCTGTTGACCTTGTACTGTTCGCTTTTGAACACGGTGTATCAGGTGATATTCTTGTTCAAAAGGCACCTGCATGTACTATTCAGACCCTTGCGATTGCAGTTACCGAGCTTTTCGGCGGTGATAAGGATGCTATTCGCATTATCGGTATCCGCCATGGCGAAAAGATGTACGAAACTCTGCTTACCAACGAGGAATGTGCAAATGCAATCGACCTCGGCGACTTTTACCGTGTCCCCTCTGATAAGCGCGGACTTAATTACGATAAGTATTTCAAGCAGGGCGATGTTGAGAGAAACACTCTTACCGAGTTCAATTCAAACAACACAGATTTGCTCAGCGTTGAACAGGTGAAAGAAAAGCTTTTATCACTTAAGTATATTCGTGACGAATTGGAGAACAAGTAATGGCAAATATTGAACAAGTAGTTCTTTCGCTTGTTAAAAGTGCTATTGATGGCGGTCGTGCCGAAATTCCTGATGATATTGATTGGGAAGCAATCTGGAAGATTGGAAAAGTATATAAGCTTTTGCCGTTGATTTATGCAGGACTCGGAAATTCCGGTATTTCCGTTCCGGAGGAACTTTCGGTAAAGTTTGATAAAGCGGCTATCGACAATCTTATGTATGACCAGCGTCAGCAGCATGTACTTTCGAAACTTCAAAAAGCGTTTGACGAAAACGGAATCGAGTATATGCCTGTGAAGGGAATAATATTAAAGACATTATACCCAACCACCGATCTTCGTCCTATGGGCGACGGCGATATACTAATCAATCTCTCCCAGAAAGCGGAAGTGGATAGAATTATGGCCGACAGAGGGTATACTTTTACTTGCGAATCGGCACATGAGTTGATTTTTAACAAAAACGGAGTGTGCATCGAACTTCATAAGCACTTGATACCTCCGTATAATAAGGACTATCATAGTTATTACGGCAACGGTTGGAAGCTTGCAAAAATTGAAAGCGGTACACGTTATAAATTGAGTGATGAGGATCATTACATATATTTATTCACACATTTTGCCAAGCACTACCGTGACGGCGGAGTAGGACCGCTTCACCTTGTTGACCTTTGGGTGTTTGAACGTGCAACCACTTTGAATACCGAGTATATACTTGCTGAGCTTGAGAAATTGCAGCTTAAAGAATTTTTCACTAATATACGTGCTGTAATTGACGCTTGGTTTAACGGTGGAGAATATACGGATATCGTATCATTTATAACTGCACGTGTTTTCAATAACGGTGCATGGGGGACATCACAGTCGAAAACAATGGCAGCCGCGGTAAAGGTTTCTAAATCTTCGTCGATGGAAAACATTGGTTTTGCAAAAACGGTAAAAACTATTTTTCCAAGTGCCGAAACTATGCAGTATAAGTATCCTATACTTAAAAAGCATAAGTTTATGCTCCCTGCGTGCTGGTTACATCGCATCTTTAAAACCGTGTTTTTCAAAAAAGGACGAATCAAGCAGAGAATTGAAGAGTCGAAGCTTACTAATGCAGAGAACGTAAGCGCATATCAGGACGAGCTTAATTATGTTGGTCTTGACTTTAATTTTAAGGAGTAAGGTTTGAAAGATAAATCTTTCAAACGGCGATTTTGCGAATTTGCGTCATAATGTTGACGCAAATTTCGGTATGTACCGAAACCGGCAAAAATCGCACCTCCAAGAAAGGAATTAACCTGTATATGAATATACTTGTTACAGGATCGGCAGGTTTTGCTGGTAAAAATCTCGTAGCAGCACTCACCAATATCAAGGATAATAAGGATAGAACTCATCCTGATATTCATATTGATGAAATTTATCAGTATGATATTGATACCGAGCCGTCATTGCTCGATGCGTATTGTAAAAACGCAGATTTTATTTTTCATTTCGCAGGCGTAAACCGACCAAAAGATCCTGCCGAATTCATGCAAGGAAATTTTGGTTTTTCATCGGATTTGCTTGAACTTCTGAAAAAGCACGGCAACACATGTCCCGTTGTGCTTTCTTCGTCAATTCAGGCAACACTTATAGGTAGATATGACAGCGATTACGGTAGGAGCAAAAAGGCCGGTGAGGAGTTGTTCTTTGAGTATTCAAAGCAAACAGGTGCAAAGGTATTGGTTTACCGTTTCCCGAATTTGTTTGGTAAGTGGTGTAGACCCAATTATAACAGTGCGGTAGCGACCTTTTGTAATAATATAGCCAATGACCTTGAAATTACGGTTAATGACCGTAATGCAAAACTTGAACTTCTGTATATAGATGACCTTGTTGATGAAATGCTTTTCGCACTCGAAGGCAAGGAGCATCATTGTGAGTTTGACGGTATTGATACTGTTTTGACCGAAGAGGGAAGATACTGTGCAGCACCGGATACTCACAAGGTGACTCTTGGTGAAATCGTTGACTTGCTCGAAACGTTCAAATCACAGCCTGCAACGCTCACAATGCCTGAAATACCTAAAAACTCTTTCGCAAAAAAGCTTTATTCTACATATTTATCTTATCTTCCCAAAGACAAGGCGGCTTTCCCGCTTAAGATGAATGTAGATGACAGGGGAAGCTTTACAGAATTGCTCCGTACAGAAAAATGCGGCCAGTTCAGTGTGAATATTTCAAAGCCCGGCATTACAAAGGGACAGCATTGGCACAATACCAAGTGGGAATTTTTCATTGTTGTTTCGGGTAAAGGACTTATTCAACAACGCAAAGTCGGTACTGATGAAGTGCTTAATTTTGAAGTCAGCGGTGAAAAGATCGAAGCCGTACATATGCTTCCCGGTTATACGCACAATATCATCAATCTTTCGGATACAGAGGATCTCGTTACTGTTATGTGGGCAAACGAGTGCTTTGATCCAAACAAGCCCGACACATTCTTTGAGGTGGTATAATGGATATTAAACTTGATTATTCCGATGTTAAATTTGCCGATAACGGCAAACTTAAGCTTCTTATTATTGTTGGCACACGACCCGAGATTATCCGCCTTGCAGCGGTTATTAATAAATGTAGAAAGTATTTTGACTGTATACTCGCACATACAGGACAGAATTATGACTACAATCTTAACGGCGTGTTTTTCCGTGATTTGAAACTTGCCGATCCCGAAGTGTACATGGATGCTGTGGGTGATGACCTTGGTGCAACCGTTGGTAACATCATAAATTGCTCATACAAACTTATGGTACAGACAAAGCCTGATGCACTTCTTATTCTCGGCGATACCAATTCATGCCTTTCTGCTATTGCCGCAAAGCGTTTGCATATTCCGATTTTTCACATGGAGGCAGGTAACCGTTGTAAAGACGAGTGCCTACCCGAAGAAACTAACAGACGTATTGTAGATATCATTTCGGATGTAAACCTTGCATATTCCGAGCATGCACGCCGCTATCTTCATGAATGCGGTTTGCCGAAAGAACGAACCTATGTAACAGGTTCACCTATGGCAGAGGTGCTTCACGCAAATCTGGAAGATATAAAGAAGTCCGATATTCTTACAAAACTTGGTCTTGAGCCTAAGAAGTATATTTTGCTTTCGGCTCACCGTGAGGAGAATATTGATACCGAAAAGAACTTCTTGTCACTTTTCACCGCCATAAATAAAATGGCAGAGAAGTACGATATGCCGATTTTGTATTCGTGTCATCCACGATCAAAGAAGCGTCTTGAAGCAAGCGGATTCAAACTTGATAGCCGCGTAATTCAGCATGAGCCTCTCGGTTTCCATGATTATAA
The DNA here is from genome assembly GCA_045538895.1 of Eubacteriales bacterium. Lineage (GTDB taxonomy): Bacteria > Bacillota > Clostridia > Oscillospirales > CAG-272 > UMGS902. The sequence continues at coordinate 613 of JAZQEH010000068.1, read as the reverse complement.
CCATCTTCAGATGAATGCTTTTGCCGTTGTTTCGGATAGCGGAACGCTTCCTGAAGAGTCGAGCTTCTTTACATCGGTAGGTAATCCTTTTCCCGCTGTATGTATACGTACTTCAACCGAGCGCCCCGAAGCACTTGATAAGGCATGCTTTATTCTTGCAGGAATTGATGAGCATTCGTTGCTTCAGGCGGTAGACACTGCGGTATCTATGAATGAGAATGAAGACTACGGTATTCCCGTACCCACTTATGTCGAAGAAAACGTTTCAACTAAGGTGGTAAAGATTATTCAGAGCTATACAGGCGTCGTAAATAAGATGGTTTGGCGAAAATCATAGGCATTTTGACAAAGGCACCCGATTTTTCGGGTGCCTTTTTGTACAAAAACTCAAAAGTGATATTTTTTTGAAAAAAAGTGTTGACAAAAGAGGAGAATAGGTGTATACTAACAAAGTCGCTGCGGGGAGAGCCCTGTGGAGGACGAATTCGGTCATTGAAAATTGAACAACAAAGAGAAAGAAACACGAACTGCAAAGTTAAGTGTAGATCTCGAACAATTCTTTATTGAAACTAGTAAAAAACTTATGCGAAAGAGCAAGCGATTGCTTGAGTAG
>JAZQEH010000067.1:0-25203 GCA_045538895.1 Eubacteriales bacterium | reverse complement strand
GGTGAGAAGATTGCCGCTTGTATGACCGTATTCGTCACGTACAAGACCTGTGTTGTGGTTGCGGGGGAAGCCTGTGTCATCGCTGCCAACGGTTGCGAGATACTTCCATTTTGCTTTGGAAGTGGAGCCGTAAGTAAGCTCGTCGATATTTTCTCCGCCGAAACGGAACGAGGTTACACGGAAGTGAGAAGCGATGAACGTAGGAGCAGTGTCAGAGGGGTGCGGATGGCAGTCGGAAACTGCGTAAAGTACCTTTCGTGCATCGTCATATGCAAAATCTGCATTGTTGATGATACTTCTGTTCGTTGAGGTGAGGAGGATAAGACCTTCGTTTTCGAGCTTCTTTTCAGCACCTACAACGGGATTGTCGAGGTCGGAGAAGTCACAGTCGCAAACTATAGTACGAGTGCCGTCGATGTCGCCACGGGTGAAGAACAACCATACCTTGCCGCTGTCAGCACCGCCTTTGTTCACGATAGAAGGCTGACCTACGCCCCAGTTGTTTGTGGAGTCGGGATTATAAACGTAGTCAACTATGGGAGCTGTACCAACCTTTACCCAAGGACCTGCGGGGTTGTTCGCAACAGCGAGACCAACGTCGTTGAAATCGTCATCTATGCCGTCATTGTTAAGGTCTGTAACCATACAGCCGAGATATGCCATGAGATATGAATATTCTGTGCCGCTATATTCAAATTTGCCCTTTATTACAGAGGGGTCACACGTATGCTTGCCATCCCAGACGGTTGATGCCGAGGGGGAGAGCACAATGGATTCGTTGCTCCATGTGTATGTGCCGTCACCGTTGGGAGTACCTGTGCGGTAGCCGATATAGTCGATGTATATCATTCTTCCCCATGAAGAATCACCCTTGTTTGTGCAGTAGTAAACGTGGAGTGTGCCGTCATCCTCTTCCATGATGGAGGGACAGTAGTTATAGGTGTATCTGTCCGAAGAGGTTGATGTGCCGAAAAGCTGAATGTTTTCATTTGCGGGGATGTTTTCTGCCCAGATCGTACGCTTTACGCTGTAAAGTGCATCCTTGAGCCCAACTACACCGTCATTGTTTACGTCGTTTGCGAGGTCGGTAGAGCTTGCCAGAACGCCTTTGATTACTTCAAGTGCATCGGTGATAGACGGGGGAGCGTATACGGCAGATGCACATACCGCAAGCATCGCAAAAAGCAGAGTTGAAATGAGGAGTGCTGAAAGAAGTTTTTTCATATTTTACCTCCGAATCATATATTTATACATATTTATTATATACCAGAATTTTTCATATTGCAATAGTAAATTTTAAAGCAACTTTTTATTTTTGCAGGCATATTATGGTATGACATATTATATTGCAAGGAGATTTGTATGAGTAAAAAATATTTTCCGGGAGCAAATAGCGGCAAGGGCTTTTTTTCACGTTTTGGCGGAATAGTGCCGCCATGGGAGAAAAAGCATTATACATACGTACTCAAAGGCGGTCCCGGTGTGGGGAAAAACACACTTATGCGAAAGGTGCTTCTGCAAGCAGAGAAAAAAGGGTATACGGTTGAGGAATTTCACTGCGCATCCGACCCGCAAAGTCTTGATGCTGTTCGCATAGAAGAGCTTTGCGTCGTATTGCTTGACGGAACTGCACCACACAGTATAGACCCGATTTTGCCGGGTATCTATGACGAGATTCTGGATCTTGGACATTTCAAGAATCAAAAAGAGTTTGCCACGCACGAGAGCGAGCTTACAGAACTTTTTAAGGATAATAAAAGGCATTACCGTGCGGCATATGCTATGCTTGGTGCGGCAAGTGCCTTGAAAAAAGAGGCGATGGCATCGCTTGCCGAAAGGGTGAATTACGAAAAGGTAAGAAAAATGCTACAGCCAATACTGAAGACTGCCGAAAACGGTGAATGGCGTGAGCTTTTTGCAAGGAGTGCAACTCCAGACGGTGTGGTTGACTACAGTAAAACCGTTCTGCCTCAAAACACAATGTTCTTTTCGGGGATTATCGGTGAGGCGATACTTTACGAGGCGGAGAAATTGCTTGGCTCAAAGCGGTGTGAGGTGCTTTATGACTTTGTTGCACCCGAGTACCCACGTGCGGTTTTGTTTGACGGCGGTGCCGTTGCCGTCACTGACGGTGGCGAAGTCCCCAATGTGATCTGTAAGGGCGAAATCCCTGCATACGTCCGCTTTTTGCTTGCCGAGTGTGAAAGATTGGTTGAACGTGCGGTAAACGAGCTTTCAAAATCGCTTTTTACACATGATAGAATCGAAGAAATATACCGTGATTTTGTTGACTATGACCGTGTGAGTTCAGAGGGGGAAGCACTGATTGAAAAAATATTTAAAGTGTAAAAAGATAATCATATAGAATAGTTTTTTCTATTGAAAGAATTACAAAGATGTGCTATTATATAAAATAGGAATAAAATGGCTTTAAAAAGCCGGAAAGGTTGTATAAAATGAACAAGAAACTTTCAGTTATTTTGGTTACATTGGTATTTGCCGCTTTTATGGCAGTGAATGCTTTTGCGGCTGACCTTGCAAGTGCTGTTAATGCACTTAACGGTGAGGGCGGCACAGTAACTCTTACAGAGGATGTAACCGTTACCGGCACCGTTACACTCCCCGAGCAGTCGGGTAATCTCACCATTACCTCTGAAAACGGTGCAAAGCTTATTCTTAACGGCACTCTTCTTTTTGAGAAGAACACAAACAACAACGTAATTACTCTTGACGTTCCCGTTTCGGCGACTAACGGCATAATTTACGGCGGCTTCAACTCTGTAACCTTTACAGAGAATTTTGCCGTTACAGGCACTCTGGATTTCTACGGCGGTTATCATAATTTTGAAAGCACTAACGGTGCAACCACTGCAACTCCTGAGATTTACTATGTACAGAACCAGACACTCGTCTGCGAGCTTCCCTATTACATCATAGTAAACGGCGGTACCTTCCGCCACTTCATGGGCGGTAACTACCGTCTTGGCTACTCCTCGCTTCTCGGTTCAATCGCAGCTCCCATCACTATCACCGTTAACGGCGGTACCTTCGGCACAGGCGTAAGCTATGATGCAGACACCGCATTCAAGGTTGACAAGGCGTTCTCAATTTCCGGTATGAGCATTCTCGCTGACGATGCAACTCTTACCATCAACGGCGGTACGTTCAATACTCCCATTTACGCACAGGGCTACATCGGTCAGACCTCTACCCGTACAAGCGGCTGCTCACAGTATACAAATTCGTCCAGCGAGTTCTATGCTATCGACGGTGATATCCTTATTGATATTAACGGCGGTACACTCAATGGCTTTGAGGTAGGTGCAACACAGATTACTGCTGCATATCAGCAGCTTGTAAGAGGTAACTACACCGTTACTGTTGATGCGGCTGCAACTCTTGCAAACGGCATTATCTTTGATGCAACTCAGGTTAAGGGCTATACCGACGGTTCTGCTGTTGCATCTCTTACATACCCAACCGCAAAGAACGTAGAGGTTGTCCGCTTTGACACCGTAAACGGTGCGGCACAGACCTATACCGAGCCTACCAGAATCGCATGTATCGGTGACTCGATTACACAGGGCTCAAGAGCTGTTATTGACGGTGTTGAAAACTTTGAAATCGGCTCATATCCTGCACAGCTTTATGAGCTTATGTTTGACGAAGACGTAATCGTTGCAAACTACGGCTGCGGTGCTACAAAGGTTATGGAATACAGCGGTCTTGGTTATAAATCAGGTCTTGCATACACACTCTCTATGGAAGAAACCGATCCTGATATTGTAATCATCGGCCTTGGTACAAATGATGCGGCTTCTACCACATACACCTACGGTATGCAGGATCGTTTCTATGAGGAATACAAGGCATTCGTAGAAGGCTATGAAGCACTTGATTCCACCGATATGGTATACGGCACAAGTGCAATTTACCGTGTAAGCACCGACGTTCCTGCGGTTGCAAACATCCGCGGTCTTCAGGATATGGCACTTGCTGCACTTAAGGAAGAAGGTAAGGACGTTACCTACATCGACCTTTATGCACTCACTCTTGACGAGGCACTTGCAGGCGAGCTCCTTTCCGGCGATAATCTCCATCCTCACGTAAGCGGCTACGGCATTTATGCAAAGGCTATTTACGATGCTATCCGTAACGGCGTTTGCACTGTTGACGGCTTTGAGCAGGCGCATATCTACGTTAAGGCTGACGGTACAAACAATATGGAATGTACCGCATCCAACCCCACAAGCAATCTTTCCATCGCTTTTGCAAAGGCGGGCGACAACTCCACTATTCACGTTATCGGCAGAATTGACTACACCAAGGTAGGCAACACAAACTGGGGCTTCCCCACACCCGTAAACGCAAAGAATGTTACGTTCAAGGGTGAAACCAATGATGCCGCAATCTATATCAACGGCAAACATTTCCACATCAAGAATGATGTTACGTTTGACAACATCGGCATTTACACAACTGCTACCGGTGCGATTCACCTTGCTTGCGGCTATAATAATGTAACCTTTACCGAAACATTCAGAAGCAATGCGGCTCTCTTCGCGGCAGGCGTGATTGCTTTCTGTGAGGATAAGACCTCCGGCTGGTACAACAGCCGCGAGTCCATCGGCTCAAACGAGGACTGCGTAATCAACGTAAACGGCGGCGATTTTGCATACTTCCTCGGCGGCAACTATATCTATAACGGCAACTATGAAACCGGTATCTACGGTACCTACGGCGGCAATATGACAATTAACGTTGGCAAGGGAGCTACCATTGCAAACAATATCCGTAACGGTGCTTGCGGACAGAACTATCTCACCGGTAATATTACGTTGAATCTTGAAACATGGCCCGAAAACGCACTTGTCCGTGAGTTCAGCTGGCTTGGTAGCCCCAACGAGGCAAAGGAATACAAGCCATCGAATAATACAGGTTCTGTCACCGTAAACTTTGCAGAGGGGCTTGAGAGAACTGTTGCAAAGACCGGCGATATCAATAAGGACGGCACCGTTGACATTAATGATACACTCCTTATGCTTAACTACCTCGTAAACGGCTCGCCCGCGGATTATTCCAATTCCAAATCTCCCGATTATTATTCGCCCTACTACTACGGCATCACGAAATTCAGACTTATCGACGCGATAAGTTCTCTTAAAAAACTTGCTGAATAGCAAAAAAATTCCACCCGAAAGGGTGGAATTTTTTTGTTGATATTTTATTTGTTTTCGCTTTCTGCTGCCTTTTTCTTGTCCTCTGCGCTTACGTCTACGCTGCGGATAGCACTCTTGAGAAAACGAATCTTGGTGCCGGCTTTGCTGGTTTCGATGGTAACGGTTTCTTCTTTGATAGAAACGATTTCACCGATAATGCCGCCGATGGTGGTGATTTCATCACCTACTGCAAGATTGTCACGCATCTTCTGTGCTTCCTGCTCCTGCTTCTTCTGGGGACGTATCATAAGGAAGTACATAACTGCGAACATTACAACAAGAAGAATAAGGGGCATAAAGCCGCCGCCCTGAGCGCCGCCTTCTGCCGACAAAAGGAAATTGAACATTTTTTTGCCTCCGTTTAAAAATTATCGCTATTATTATACTATAGTAATTTTGCAAATGCAAGCCTTTTTAGTGTATAGAACTATTGAAAAAATGAGATTAATATGGTAAAATAATAAAGATGTATTTTTTACCGAAAGGAAATGTTAAATGCAGCAGCCGAATTCAAATGGGCATTCAACTGCCGAAAAATCATATATAACGCCGCTTGCAAACGGAAGTGTTTTGCCATTCAAAACAGTTCTTGTTGCACTTTTGGCTATACTTTGCGTGTCGCTTGTGATAATGCTTTGCCTGCTCGGTGCGCTCCGCAGCAGAAACGATGCTATTGAGCTTGAGCTTTTGGAGCATGGCTATACAACAGGTACAGAGATACCCGCAGTGGCTACCGAAGCCGTGACGGGCACAGCCGTTGCGGTTGAGCCGATAGCACCCCTTGAAGAACCGGACGTATACGCATTATATACGGATGATACGGCGTATCTCGGAAACATCAGAAGTGAATATGCAATTCTGCTCGACGTTAAAAACAACGAGGTCGTGGCGCACAAAAACGGCAACGACATAATGTATCCCGCCTCAATGACAAAGATGATGACACTTATTGTGGCATACGAGAACATTGAGGATATGAATGAGCATTTCACGTTCGATTACACGATTACCGATCCTGCATATCAGGCAGGTGCTTCGGTTGCAGGCTTCCTCTCAAGTGAAAGTGTGCCGTTTATTGATATAATGTACGGTATAGCACTTCCGTCGGGTGCTGATGCAACAACTGCGGTTGCGGTTGCGATTGCAGGCAGCGAAGAAAACTTTGCTTCTCTTATGAATGAAAAGGCAAAGGAGCTCGGACTTAAAAACACGCATTTTATGAATGCGAGCGGTTTGCATCACCCGGACCACTATTCAACTCCGCACGAAATGGCTATTATACTTCGGTATGCGATGAATATTCCTCTGCTTGCCGAGATAATGTCAACCTACCAGTACACCACTTCTCCCACTCCGCAGCATCCGGACGGACTTCTGCTTACAAGTACACTTTTCAGCCGTATGCGTGGCGACGAACCGGAAGTTTGCGAGGTTATTGCCGGTAAAACCGGTTTTACCAATGAGGCGCTTAATTGCCTTGCAACATGTGCAGAAACACCGGAGGGTGAACGCTATATTCTTGTAACGGGCAGAGGAATTCCCCGTGACGGAGAAAATGCTAAATATGCACCTGTATTTGATGCCATACAGATTTATAAAGAGTACGTAACAGACTAAAAGTGAGAGGATATTTACATTTAAATTTGTATTGTTAAAGCAACAAAATTGCCGTATTATTATATTAGGCGATTTTGTTGCTTTTTTTGTGCAAAAAACGTTCTCCGAAAGACGTTTTTTCACGTTTTTTCGCTGATTTGCACAGTTTTTAACCCATATTTTCTACACCACAAGAAGAAAAAATTATGATATAATGTAATGTAAATGTAATTCAAAAATCGGAGGATTTATGAAACGTATACTCTCAATTACTTTGTGCATGATGCTTTTTGCGGCTCTTTCGCTTGGCACATACGCATTTGTCGGTGAAAACTATACGGCGTTTTCAAGCACGTCAAAAGTTGATTATCCGACAAATGAGCATATAGCGGGAGATGCAAACGGCGATGGAAAAATCGGCCTTCTTGATGCGATTGCCGTACTCCGCTATTGCGTTGACGATTATAAAAATACTCTGCGTGACGGTGTTGACGTTAATAGTGACGGTGAAGTTAATCCGCTTGATGCAATACTTCTGGTTAACTATATTATCGGCAATAACTCTGACCTTGGTGTGCTTGTTGACGGTGACGGCAACATAAAGGAAGAGGCTGATGCTGATTTTGAAGATGCTACCATAAGCGTTACTGTCGTAACTGCAGAAAAGGCGGCAGATAAGTCGCTTTCCAAACTCAATGCAAGCGGCAAGGGCATTTTCCTTGGCTGGTTTGCAAGCGAGGAGGCTGCAACTGCTCTTGATACTGAACAAGTCGCAACCGATGACTTTGCAGGCACGGTTTACGGTGCATTTGCAGATGCAACCTTTAAATCGGTAGGTGCGGACATGTTTTGCACAGAGCCTTACGGTATCCGTTTCACCTCGAACATAGACAAAGCATTGATTTGTGCAGTTGAAAAGGTTAACGTACTTAACAACGTTGGTGAAAACAGCGGTTTTGTTCCTTTCAACGAGTGGAAAACCGGCGTTGGCTTCGGTACCGCACTTGCTATTGATGTAGCGGTTGACGGTATTGCCTCAAAGGTTGACGGAAAGGCAGTTACAAACGGAGTTTGCGTTCCTGCCGTATACTTCTTGAGCGAGGACAGCGAGAGCATTACATATTCCGCAACAGTAATCGGCGTTACCACCTCTGAAATGGCTGATAAAATTGCGGCACGTCCTTACATAACCTATTACGATGCAAACGGTGCTTTGCATACGGTTTATGCAGACGGACAGAGCGAAAGCTTTTACAATGTTACAAAAGCGGTAGCGGATAGCCCCGATGCTACGGATGAAGCAAAAACTGCTGCAGCAGCGCTTATCAAAGCGTACACGGGCGGTTTCTCGGCTACTCTCACAAAGATAAATGCGATGAACCTTTCTTCGGTAGAGGGAAGTGCAGACAACGATAACGCATACGTTGAGCTGGACAGAACCACACTTGTTACCCTTGACGGTGAAGCTGACGATGGCAAAACAGGCAGCGACCGAAGCGGAGTTTACAGATATGAAAATGCTTTTTACCCCCGTATAACAAAGGTGAATGACAGCCTTTATCTTATGACCTTCAACTATTCTCAGCTTGGTCGTCATATTTACTATACGACAAGTACCGACGGTAAAGACTGGACAATGCCCAAGGTGCTTTATTCTGCGGATAATAATAAATTAAATGATTTTACTTATGAAAACGGTCCGCTCGCAGGAACCACAGAAGAACGCTTGGCGGCAACCGCAGACCATTGCGTGCTTGACAACGGCACCGTAATGTGTGTGTATTCTCGCCGTCCCCGCAACGGATATAATTTAGCCGAGTATGCAGGTGTTAGTACCATCGAAATGGTAATAGGTACCGTAAGCGGCAGTACAATTACATGGTCTGAGCCTGTTTCTATCTATTACGGACAGAACTGGGAGCCCGAGATAATCCAGCGTAAAAACGGCGACATTGAGGTTTATTGGTCGCACTCCGCACCGATGCTTCAGCTTTACGGCTTCCATGAGGATATGCGTTCAAGCGGCGTAGCAATGATTTCTTCAAGTGACGGCGGCAAGACGTGGACACCTAATGTTACCAAGGATGATACGAATCTTTACGCAGGTAAGCGTATTTATCAGTATAACGCAGGTAAGTTTACGGTAAGCAGTGGTGAAAAGGTTAATTTCTATCACGGACAGATGCCCGGTGTTGTTGAACTTTGCGACGGTAGAATGATGGTTGTGGCGGAAACAAGAACAACCTCTCGCAATTATCACATGATAAGCCTTGCACGCTCAAATAGCGACGGCACGTGGAATGAACTCGGCATTGACGAGGCAGGACCTGTCGATGTGGATGAAGATAACTTCAAGGGTGCAGCCCCCACGCTTATGCGTTTTGATTCGGGCGAGCTTCTTGTTACGTACAATGCAGCAAAAGACGGCTCCAATATGATGTATGCCCGACTGCTCAACAAGACCGGCAGTGATATTGCAGAGGCTTATGAGCTTAACCCGTTCTATGCGACAAGCGAAACGGATAGCGGCTTCTGGAGTGCATCGGCACCTGTTGATTCGCACACCGCAATCCTTGCAATGTGCTATAAAAAGTATCAGGGACGTGAATTTGAATACGTAACAAACGATGCGGGGGAGGAAGACCAGCTTCTTCATAATACCACCGTTATCGGTAAGGTAAGACTCAATCATACTATTGATGCAACCGAAAAGAACATGGTTGCAGACGGCAATCCGCAGGAGTGGAAGAACATCACAGATGCACTCTTCGTAGGTAGCCTTTCATCTGCTGTTCAGGCAACCTACCGCTTTGCATACGATGACGATTACATCTACGTAGCTATTGACCGTGTTGACAATTCCAATAATGCAGCCGATACAAACTATGTGCTGGTGGCAACCGCTGACGGCTATATCAGGGCTGAAATCAGCTATGGTGCGTTTACACTTCCCGAAGGCGTTACCGGCACTTCTAAAACTTCGACTGGCGGCAGATTTTATGAGCTTTGCTTTGACCGTGCAGCACTCGGTCTTACCGGTGACCATATCCGTGTAAACCCCGGTTTCACCGATTATGCTACAGGCATTGATGACAGAATTAATGGCACACTTCTCAGCGACACATCCTCATGGCTTAAAATCAATCTTAAATAAGGAGAATGATTATGAAAAAGACATTATCCATCGTTTTGTGCACGTTACTGTTTGCAGTAAGTGTCATACCTGCTTTTGCGTACACCGGAGAAAACTATATTCTGTTTTCTGGCACTTCAAAAGTTGATATTCCGGAAAACCAGCATATTGAAGGTGATTCAAATGGCGACGGTGTGGTTGACCTCAAAGACGCATTGGCGGTTTTTAAGTATATAACAGGTAACAAATCCAACACCTTGCGTGACAGTATTGATGTAAATTCCGACAATACAGTTTCCATTATGGATGCTTTGCTCGTTATCAAGCATCTTTTGGGCAGCGAAGTTGGCCTCGGTGAGCTTGTAGGATAAGGGGGGAGCAAAATGAAGAAGATCATTGCTTTAGTTTTCGCATTGTGCATGCTTTTTGCACTTTCCGTTATCGCAAGCGCACAGGACATGTCGGTTATCACCGCTACTTCCAAGGCAACAACCAAGCTTTCCTCACTGAGCACAGGTACAAGCGGCATTTTCCTCGGATGGTTTGAAACCGAAGATGCGGCAAAATCGCTTGATACTGCGGCGGTTGCTGCCGATGGATACGTTGGAACAGTTTACGGTGCGGTTGTTAAAAGCGATAACAACGGACTTTCCGTTAAGGGCGCAGAGTTTTGTGCAGAGCCTACGGGTGTTCGTTTCCTCGTTAAGATCGACAAGGGTGTAATTGATGTAATAGAGAGCGTTAATGCACTCAACCGCAAGGGCAGAAACGGTACGTTTACCCCTGCAAACGAGCATAAAACCGATATCGGCTACGGTACGGTTTTGGCTATTGACGTTGACAAAGACAGTGCAATCACAAAGACTCTTGGCGGCAATGTAAGAGCAGGTGCATGCGTACCCGGCGTATTCATTTATGACGAGGATGACACAAGCATTACCTATACCGCAACGGTTATAGGTTCAGACATAGCTTCATATGCAGATAAGATTGCTGCCCGTCCGTACATCACGTATGCCGATGCAAACGGCAATGTGCGTACAGTTTATTACACCAATAGCGACAGTGCAAACTGTGCTTATGCAGCAAGCGTTTATGAGGTTGCTACTGCGGCGGCAAACGGTACCGATGAAGTCGTAAAGACTGCTGCAGAAACAGTTCTCAAGACTTACGCGGGCGGTTCTTCTGCAACAAAGGTAACCATTGAGTCCTTGAATACAGATTCGCATAGCTTCAACACGGGTAACTCATATATTGAACTTGACAGAAGCACGTTGGTAGCTCTTAACGAAAACACACATTCGAGATATCAGAATGCTTTTTACCCCCGTATCACAAGGGTAAAGGATGACCTTTATCTCATGACTCTCAATTATTCCCAAGAGGGTATGCACCTTTACTATGTAACCAGTACCGACGGTGTGACATGGGGTGCTCCTAAGGTGCTTTACAATGCGGCAGGCAATACGTTTACACATACTTTCGGTTCTCTCAAGGGAACGGAAGACGCATACTATGCAACTACTGCAGACCATTGCTTGCTTGATGACGGCACCATTCTCTGCGTTTACTCACGCCGTCCCTGCACGGGATATGCACTTGAGGAATATGCGTCACTTTCGACACTTGAGCTTGTAAAGGGAACTGTAAGCGGCTCTACTATCAAGTGGTCAACACCTGTTTCTATTTATCACGGACAGAACTGGGAGTCCGAGATCCTTCAGCGTAGCGACGGAACAGTTGAGATTTACTTTACTCACATTGCTCCCATGCTTTATAAGTACGGCTGGCAGGATAAAATGCGTTCGAGCGGTGTAGGCATGATTTCCTCTACCGACCGAGGAAATACGTGGACGCCAAACGTTACCTCTGCTCCGTATGCCGCAAAGAGAGTTTATCAGTTTGCGGCAGGCAATCTTAAGATAGACGGTAAAGAAGTTCCTTTTGTACACGGACAGATGCCCGGTGTAGTTGAGCTTGCGGCAGGCGACAAGATGATGCTTGTGGCTGAAACAAGAACGGTTGACCGTTCATATCACATGATAAGCAAAGCATATTCAAATGCAGGCTGTGAATGGACAGCGCTTGGTATCAGCGAGGCAGGTCCCTCCAATACCACAAGCGACGTGTTCAGAGGTGCGGCTCCCACGCTTATGCGTTTCGACTCCGGCGAGATCCTTCTCACGTATAATAATTCAAGCATGCTCTATTCACGTCTTCTCAATGACAGAGGCACCAATATGGGCAGTGCATATGAGAACAATATTTTCTATAATAATTCGGACACCGACGGTGGCTTCTGGAGTTCGTCTGCTCCCATCGACTCGCACACTGCTATTCTTGCAATGTCCTATAAGAGATGGAAGGGTGCCGCTTCCGAAACCACTACAAATGATGCGGGCGAAGAGGTTACAACTCTTCACAATACCACCGTTGTCGGCAAGGTAAGACTCAATCACACTATCAATGCAACCAAGAAGAACGTAGTTGCCGACGGCAATCCTCATGAGTGGAAGAATATCAAAGATGCACTCTTTGTAGGCAGCCTTTCACCTACGGTTCAGGCAACCTACCGTTTTGCATATGACGATGATTACATCTATGCTATAATCGACCGTACCGACAGTTCTAATTCAACTGCCGATTACGCCTTCCTCAAGGTTGTAAATGCAGAGGGTACCATTACCACTGCACTGTTAAGCCTTGGTGATTATACACTTCCTGCAGGTGTTACAGGCGGAGTTAAGAGAGCAGTTGGCGGTATGCTTTATGAGATCCGCTTTGACCGTGCAGCACTCGGACTCACCGGTGACGTCGTTCACGTATTCCCCGGCTTCTACGATGATGCATTAGGTTCACAGGATTACATCAACGGTGCTACAAAGAGCGACACCTCTACATGGATGAAGCTTAATCTCAAATAATAAGGAGAACAAAATGAAAAGAATTATTTGTCTTTTGCTTGCGGCATTAATGCTTATGACCACTGCTTTTGCATCTGGCGACATATTGCTTATAGCTCCCAACCCGAATGCATCTAAAGCGGAAAGCATTAGTGCTGACGATGCGGCTAACGCACTTCACGCACTCGGACTTTTGGCAGGTGTAGGCAACAATGCCGACGGTAGCGTTAATTTCGCAACCGACGGCAGCCTTACCCGTGCACAGTCGATTACTCAGGTTGTGCGTTTCCTCGGTGCAGAGAAGGATGCAACCTCTACACAGAATGCACATCCCTTTACCGACCTTGCTGCATGGGCAGTGCCCTATATCAGCTACGCATACGCTAACGGTATTACCGCAGGCGTAAGCGCAACCAAGTTTGACGGCGACAGTGCGATGAGTGATTTCGCATTCCTTACCGCAATTCTCCGTGTGCTTGGTTACAAGGACAGCGAGGGCGATTTCGTATGGAATAACCCTTATGACCTTGCAAAAACCGCAGGTCTTATCGCAGATACAACCGCAGATACCGCATTTACCCGCGGCGATGCTTTTGTAATCTGCTATAACGCACTCACCGCTACTGTCAAGAGCGGTGACGATGTTGCAACACAGCTTATCGCAAAGGGACTTTTCACAAGAGAAAAGTTCAATACCGTTATGGGTATTGAGGAAGATGTCATAACTCCCGTAATTCCCGAAAATCCCGAAACCAAGCTCGTTACTATTGATAAGCTTGTACAGAACAGCGAAAACGGTGACCACAAGGATGACGATATTGCCACCGCTTCGCTTGAAATCAACTTCCGTGAAACCGTTAAGCTTGACGCTGCTACCACGGGCGAGTCACGTTATGACAACGCATGGTATCCCCGTATCAAGCAGGTTAAGGACGATTTGTTTGTTCTTTTCTGGATGTACGGTCAGTTTGGCAGACATCTCTACGTAGCATATTCCAATGACGGCAAGGAGTGGACATCTCCTGAGGTTTTCTGGGCGGCAGATAATTCCAAGAAGTTTACACATTCTTCCGGTCCCCTTGCAGGACAAGAAGACCAGATGCTTGCAGTAAATGCAGATGCTTGCGTGCTTGACAACGGTGATATTCTCTGCGTATACGCAGTACGTCCTTCATCGGGCTATGGATATGCATATTATGCCGAAATGAACGGCGTATTTATGCGCCGCGGTACAGTAGGCGCCGATAACAAGGTAAGCTGGAGCGAAGAGGTTCAGCTCACCAAGGGACAGGTATGGGAGCCTTTCATTTATCAGCGTGAGGACGGTCAGGTTGAAGTATACTGGTCATGTGCTATTGCTTATATTGATATCTACGGCATGGATAAGGAAAAGCGTTCCACCTGTACGTCTATGATAGTGTCCAACGACAACGGTTATACATGGACACCCGAAATCGTTAAGGAAAACCACTACGTAGGTAAGCGTGTATATCAGGAGGTTGTCGGCGAAAAGGTTCCTTACGGCATAAATGAAGACGGTACTCCCATGTACACCGAGGCTGTTCCGTATTTCGGCGGTCAGATGCCCTCTGTAACACAGCTTTACAACGGCAAGGCACTTCTTGCAGTCGAAGTTCAGGAGATCAAGGACAATACAGGCGGCGACTTCCATATTTCGCTTGCACGCAGTGATGAAAACGGCGATTGGAAGCATCTTGACCTTCTTGAGTCCAAGACCGAGGATGCTATTGTTGACCCGTTCAGCCATGACGGTGCATCTCCTTATCTTGCACGTTTTGAGTCAGGCGAGGTCGTTCTTACCTACGGTTCAGGCGGACTCAATGCGAAAATGGTTAATGCTGACGGTACAAAGATAGACTCAAAGTCATTTGTCATGGTTCCTGATGCAAAGGGCTCTTGGGGTTCAACCGAGATGCTTGACAGCCACAAGATAGCCGCAACCAATGTTAAAACCGGCGACAAGCGTTCTATCCACATCACATACTCCTACCTCAATCACCGTACAAATGCTCCCAAGATGGCAGTAAGTGTTGACGGTTATACCAACGAGTGGGAAAACAATACCGACGCATATTTCGTAGGTAGCGAAACACAGGCACAGATGACCGTTCGCACCGCACACGATAACAATAACGTTTATTTCCTCATTTCCCGTGCGGATATGTATATTACCGAGGGTGATACGGTATCCATCAGCATCGGTTCGAGTCAGACGTCTTATTACCGTGTAAACGTAGATATAAACGGCACGGTTGATATCGAAACTCTCACAAACGGCTCTGTTAAGGGTAATGTGGCAGGTGGCAATGCAGTAGTTAAGGTGCTTGGTACTTTAGGCAACAACGATGACAAGGACGAGGGTGCTGTAATTGAACTTTGCGTACCCAAGGCACTTGTTGGTCTTAACGGTGCAGCATCATTTAAGATCTGTCCTTCGCTTTCCAATCAGGACGGCATTGGTTCAACCACCGATACTCTTACAGGCACAAGCTTGTTCTCAACTAACCGTTGGCCTTCAGTTGTTCTTGACTGATAATAAAAAAATCAATCTGCTTTTGCAGATTGATTTTTTTATGCCCATGTGATATAATGTAGAAAACTGTTAAAAGGAGGCTTTCATGCAGGACGGAGTTTTTGTGAGCTATTCACATAAGGATGTTAAAATTGTAGAACAGATAGTCTCCATAATTCGTGAAAAAAGCGGCAAAGAGGTGTGGTTTGACCACAAGCTTCGTGGCGGTGAGAACTATTTTTCGGCTATCGCAAATCAGATAATTGAAAACAAGTATTTCGTATTTATTGTTTCGGATAATTCGGTTATGTCCGACTGGTGTCTGCGTGAGCTTGAGTTTGCGGCATCGGAGAAGAGGCATATCATCGCAATATGGCTCGATAATATCAGTATAGCACCGAGAATTAAACTTGTTATCCAGAACACGCATTATATAAATTGGTTTTCAACACCAAATCAGCTTTTCACGCAGTCTATTGAGCAGGCGTTCAGCGGTGAATTTGTCAATGCTTCCATGGCGGCAGCGGATAGCGATAATGACGACGTTATTCCGAAAAATAAAAGATATTTTCTGGATAGCGAAAGCATAAAGCATCTTCAGGAGCTTCTCCGTGCGGAGGAAAAGGAATCCTATTCGGTTTGTTTCGTTCCCGAAAACGCAAATCTGCTTGGTATAGCATACGAAACGGGCGTGCTGGTTGAGCCCGACCTTAAAAAGGCGGCTTTATATTATAAAGCGAGCAAATACGCAGGTAATCTTGACGGACTTTATCTCTATTCTGCTTTAAAACGCCGTGAAGAGCCAGAAAATGCAGATTATCTTGCAGATATGATTGAGGCTGCCGAAAAGGGAAGTGTGCTTGCCCTGACGCACGTAGGCGATAATTATTATTACGGCGAAAACGGTCTGACCGCAAACAAGAATAAAGCCTATGAGTATTTTGAAAGAGCGGCGAAGGGCGACGGAATTGCAGCAATGTACTATACTGCATTCGGATACCGAAAGGGCGAATGTCTGCCGAAGGATTTAGAGCTTGCGTATATGTACGCATTAAAAGCAAAGGAACACGGTTTTCCAAGGGCGTTCCGTCTTTTAGCGTTCATGTACGAGGACGGTCAGTATGTTGACAAGGACTTACAAAAAGCCGTCAGCATGTATGAAGAAGCGATAAAAAGAGGCGACTATTTAAGCTACTGCTATCAAGGCTACGTTTACGGAGAGCTTGGGCAGATCGACAAAAAGGTTGAACTGTATAAAAAGGCATATGAGCTTGCCGAAAGCGGTGAAATCAGGTCTGCCGTACCGTATTACAGAATGGCTGTTCTGTATGATGACGGAATCGGTGTTGAGGCTGATCCGAAAACGGCAGTTGACTTTTATTTCAAGGCGGCGGAGAAGAAACACGCAAATGCAAAAAAGTGGGCTGTTTCGTGCATAAGAAAAATCGAAGGCGACAAAACAGAGCTGCTTAAAAGGGCATTTGAGCTTGAATGCAGAGATGCAGCTTATGAGCTTGGTATAATTGAAAGAGATAAGCGTGACAAGACCGAGCGATTCTCCGAAGAGGCGATCAGGTATTTCTCGGCAGGTGCCGAGCTTGGCGATATGTACTGCGTTCAGGAGCTTCTTTCCGACTATGCGGTTATTATCGGCAAGGGTAAAACCAAAGCGGACAGGGCAGAAGCTATTCGCTGGTTCCGATTCTTGTTTGCAAATGCTGATGAAGATTTTATCGCAAGCTGCAAAAAGTATGATATCTGGTCAACGTATTACTACGCTTACGCCATTGAACTTGACTATGACACCGATGTAAATGCACAGGACAGAGAGTTTGTTTTGTTCAATTTCAAAAAGTCGGTTGAGGAGAGTCCCAAGTTCCTCGGTAACATAATTCATTTTGCGGTTAACGGATATCTTTTCCCAAAAGAATCGGGAAGCGGCCTTTCGATTGACGTGCTTCACGCAGAAGAGGTTATGGCATTTGCAAGCGAGCATCTTGGCGAATACTATGAGTATATAAAGGTTAATAACCCCGACAATTATCCGACCGAATGGAAAACAGCAGTGGATTTGATGAAAAAAGGATATAATTTCATATCCAACTGCTATGCAAGCGGTAAAAACGTTCCGGCAAAGGATAAAGAAAAAGCTAAAGATTATCTGACTAAGTCACTTAATTTAAAATAATTTAGTAAAAAGGAGATTAATATGCAGAAACTTACTAAAAAGTATGGCTTATTTACAGCTATTGCAATGGTTGTAGGTATAGTTATAGGAAGCGGCATATTCTTTAAAGCGCAAACCATTTTAACCGCAACGGGTGGAGACCTTGTTCCCAGTATCCTCGCATGGGTATTCGGCGGACTTATCATGGTCGTTTGTGCAGTAGCCTTTTCGTTCATGGCAACGAAATACGAAAAGGTGAGCGGCATCGTTGACTATGCAGAGGAAACACTCGGCAAAACTTACGCATATTACGTAGGTTGGTTTATTGCAACCGTTTACATGCCCTGTATTACGGGTGTACTTGCGTGGGTAACCGCAAGATACTCGATAGAGTTTGTAAATGCGGCGTTCGGTCTTGAAATCAATCCTATTATGGGTAAAGTATGTATCATTACTACTTTTGCATACATGGCTTTAACCTATGTGCTCAATCTTTTTGCACCGAAGCTTGCGGGTAAATTTCAGGTTTCCGTAACCATCATCAAGCTTATCCCGCTTGTACTTATGGGCGTTGTGGGTGTTATTGTAGGTCTTTCAAACGGCACTCTCGCAGAGAATTTTGCAGTTGAATCGGTTAAGGAGGACAGCAGACTGGTTCTGTTCTTCGGTGCACTTACTGCAACCGCATTTGCATATGACGGTTGGATTATTGCAACCAGTATCAATGCAGAAATCAAGGATGCAAAGCGTAATCTTCCGCTTGCACTTACCATAGGCTCGCTTATTATCATCGCTATCTGCGTGCTTTATAATCTCGGTGTGGCAGGCGGTGCAACCGTCAGCGACCTTGCAGATGCAAATATCGGTACGGGCAAGGCGTTTACCAACGTGTTTGGCGGCAAGGTGGGCACCATTCTCAAGCTTTTCGTTGCACTTTCGTGTCTTGGCACGCTTAACGGCCTTATGCTCGCTTCGATAAGAACAATGTATGCTCTTGCGGCACGTGGTAGAGGTCCTATTCCCAAGGTGTTCGGACACGTTAACGAAAAGTTGAACATGCCTGTTGTCTCATCTTTCAGCGGCTTGTTCTTTGCAGTTTTCTGGTTCTTGTATTTCTATGCTTCACAGCTTCTCGGTGTGTTCGGCTCATACGGATTTGACTCATCGGAGCTTCCGATAATCACTTTGTATGCATTCTACATCCCGATTTACATTGTTTTCATGAAGAACTCCAAAGAGTTCGGTGCTTTCAAACGCTTTGTTATTCCGATACTTGCAGTAATCGGCAGCGTGTTTATGGTATATGCTGCAGCCGCTTCGCATAGCGGAGTATTGTATTACCTTATTGTATTTGCAGCATTTATGCTTGTTGGTTTCCTTGTTGATTTGAAGAATAAGAAAACATTGTAATTGAAAAACGCATGTCACAAACGTGACATGCGTTTTTTGTTTAAAATATTCTCGATAGCAAATCAAATACGATGGGCATGAAAATTGCAGGGAGCATATTGCCGACCTTGATTTTTATAATGCCGAACATGTTTACGCCTATTGCGAAAATTAGAATCGAACCTGTGAAAGACATCTGCGATATTACCGCACTTGTGAGATACGGCTCGATGTAAACGCCGAGCAGAGCGATTGCACCCTGATAGAGAAAAACAGGAACGGCGGAGAACATAACACCAACGCCGAGCGTTGATGCAAGCACCATTGCCGTAATGCAGTCGATAACGCCTTTGGCAACGAGGGTTGAATTGTCGCCTCGGATACCGTTGTCAAGGGCACCTACAACCGCCATGGCTCCCACAACAAAGATGAGCGAAGCGGTTACCATACCCTCGGCAAAGGTTGATTTTGAGTCGTTTTTAATCAGTTTTCGCTGGCAGAACGCACCAAGACGGTCAAGCTGTTTTTCAATGTCGATAAGCTCGCCGCAAACAGTGCCTAAAACCATCGAAATTATCATTAAAAGCGTGTCCTTTGTTCCAAAAACACCGTCTTCATACGTGAGAGTTGCACTGACCGCACCGCCGACACCTACAAATATTACGATAAGTCCCACTGCCTGAAGCAGCGTGTCCTTTAATTTTTGCGGTAAGATTTTTTTAAACAGCAGTCCTGCCACTGTGCCGATTATTATAAGTATACTGTTGATTAACGTTCCTGAAAGTGCCATAATGCCTCTTGTTAAGTAAAATTGATAAAAGAATTATACCATCGGTAAAGCCGAATGTAAATACGTAAAAGGAAATTTATCAAACGCTTGTCACATATAATTATGTGAGAGGGGGAGATATATGAAGTTTACAAAAATACATACCGCAGGAAGCGATTATCTTATATGTGCAGAAAGCGTCGGGGAGATGGGGGACTTTGCAAAAAGGCTGCTTGACCGCCGGGTGGGGATAGGTGCAGACGGTTTTATTGCCGTTTCACTCGGCGACAAATGTGATGCCGAAATAAGGCTGGTGCTTTCAAACGGAGAGGAGAGCTTTTACGGCAGCACTGCGGTGATAGCGACTGCAAAGTTCCTGTACGATAACGTGAGCAAGAAAAAACGCTTCAATATTTATTTTGGCGGTATTGAGTACACGGTGCGGCTATCGGTTATGGGCGGGCGGGTGCTGTGTGCGTGGATAGATATGCCGCCGCTTATACCGAAACCTATGGAGCAGATCAAGTATTATCACGGTATTCGCGGTGAGGTGCTTCGTGCCTGCATTGCACACCCCCGTGTAAGCGTGTATGAGCTTTGCACTTCGCATGCGGTGTTTATGCTTGAAAGCTGTGCAGCACTCCGCTCGCTTAACATGCAAAGTGTATGCCACCGACTTGAGGAGGTTCTGTTTTACGGCGAGAGCATGGATCTTCATTTTGCCGCAATATCGGGTGATAACGCACTTTCGATGCGGTCATGGCGTTGTAGGGTAGGCGAAATCGGTGCAATCGGAGAGGGCGCGGTACTGTGTGCATATGCTGCGGCGGAGTATGAACTGGTTGACATGCCCAGAGTAATGGTAAAAACGCCTTGCGGCAGTTTTTGCGTTGAGCTTGCAGGTAATAGGGCATCGCTTTGTGCAAAATGCGAAACCGTATTCTGCGGCGAGGTATGAATTCAGCAAACAAGGCACCCTTTAAAAAGGGTGCCTTTACGTTTATTTAACCAAGTTTCTTCTGATTTTTCTTGTAGTTGTTTTTTCAAACTCGGTGTCACGGATCTCAATATCACGGATGTGCTTATAGCTTACAAGTTTGCGGTTGATTTCTGCAATCTTCTTCTTGCACACGTCGTAAACTTCTTCCTTACTTGTGCCCTCGGGGAACTTTGTCATGTCGGGGTAAATTATAGCGGTGAGAATGATACTGTCCGATTTTTCGGCTTTTCTTCCCACAACCACACATTCAGCAATAAAGTCAAGCGGCTCAAGGTATTCTTCAATTTCCTCGGGGAATACGTTTTTGCCGTTTTCAAGCACGATAACGGATTTTTCTCTGCCGGTTACAAAGAGATAGCCGTCCTTATCCATATATCCAACGTCGCCCGTGCGGAAATAGCCGTCCTCGGTGAATACAGCCTTTGTAGCTTCTTCGTCACCGTAGTAGCCAAGCATAACGTTGTCGCCCTTAACCAAAATCTCGCCGATAATCTTTTCGCCGCTTTCCTCCATGTTGCCGTCAATGCGGACTGTACAGCATGAAACGGGTGTGCCTACAGAGCCGGGCTTCGGATCGTAATAAACGTCAACTGCTACAAGAGGGGCACATTCGGTAATGCCGTATCCCTCCCATATCTCGATACCGAGGGAGCGGAAGGTGTTGGCAACGTCCTGATTGAGCGGAGCACCGCCGCAGATGATTTTCTTGAGTCTGCCGCCGAATGAGTTGATAACCGCCGCAAACAGAAGTCTGCGTGCATCAAGGCCGAATTTACGCAGTTTGTCGGAGGCGTTCATAAGCTTACGCATGGTGCCGTCAAGCTTCTTTTTGCGAAGCTCGTCCCAGATACGCTTTTCCATTGTGTTTACAAAGAGGGGGACAAGCACGAGTGCGGTGGGCTTAAATTTGTTGATGTTGCGGAGAACGTGGCGGAGGGAGTCGTTGATTGCAACCTCCATACCGTAGTTCATGCCTGCGATCGTGCAGCAGAGCTCGTATGTATGGTGTACGGGAAGCACGGAGAGAAGCACGTCATTCGGGAAGAAGTAAACCGAGTCGCAAGCGGCATTAACCGCAGCGCAAACGTTCTTTTCCGAGAGCATAACGCATTTGCTAGTGCCTGTTGTACCCGAGGTGAATAGCATAACAGCCATTCTGTCAATGTCGCTGTCTTCGTCAAATGCATCGGGCTTGTCCTTGCCAAGCTCGATAACCTCTTCCATAGAGGGGCCGTAAATCTCGCCGTTCTCACACTCGCCAATAGGGATGAAGAGGATTTCGGGGTGAGCTGCCGCCATTTCACTGAATTTTGCCGCAAACGCGGTCGAAAAAACGATTACGTTTGCACCGCTGCGAATCAAAAAGTTTTCAATTTCGGCAATAGCAAGCTCCTTGTCAAGCGGAACTGCAACGCCGCCCGAGCAAACTGTTGCATGGTATGCAATATGCCAGAACGGTGAAGTTTCGCCGATAATTGCAATTCGTGAGCCTTTTTTGCCAAGTTCACTTAGTCCTGCGGCAAAAGCACGGATATTTTCTGCATACTCGGCGTATGTCATTTTAAGAACGTCGCCTGTCTTGTTGAAATAGTCAAAGGCGACCTTGTTGCCGTGTGTTTCGTATACTCTCACCTGGTCTTTGAGATTATTTATTCTGGTAAACTTACGTGTTCCTTTTCTCATGATCATCTTCCTTTTTTCATGGTATCATATAATGAAATAATACCATTTTTATACGAGAATGTCAACCTAAATAAATTTGCTATTGATTTTCCTTTGGGCAGATGGTATAATAGGATTAAGAAGTATTCTTAATATCATTTTGGAGGTAAATATGAACACAAAGCAAAAATCACTCGTGCTTGAGGTCGTTACTGCTACTTGTTCGCACATGACTGCGGAAGAGATATACATTGCGGCAAAAGCAAAAATGCCGCAGATTGCAATGGGTACGGTATACCGCAATTTAGCCCAGCTTGTAAATGACGGTGTTGTACGCAAAATTGAGATACCCAACGCTCCCGACCGTTATGACGGATGCACGGAGTGCCATGAGCATCTTTGTTGTGAAAAATGCGGCAAGGTAATGGATATATGGTGCGGTGACCTGAAAAACACAATAGAAACGGCAACGGGGCAAAAACTCTCATCTTACACTTTAACGTTACGTGGCGTTTGCAGTGAATGTGCGGTATAAGACATGACAAAACGCAAGAGTGAGCTTTCATGGCTTAATATTTTAATGTGTCTTTCGGTTGTACTTGTGCATGTTATCTCATGGACGATAACCGACATGGACCGTTTAACACTTCAGTATGCTTTCATGCTCACACCGTGGCGACTGCTTCAGTTTGTGGTTCAGGGATTCATTTTTCTTTCAGCACTCAAACTGTTTTCATCGGCACGCGTGATCAACTATGAGCAGTTTTTATACGGCAGATATAAGAAAATTATAATTCCGTATGTAATCTGGGTTGTCATTTACTATGCGTATTTTATAATGACCTACGGATACAAGTTTTCATTCGGTTCGCTTGGTGAATACCTGATTTTCGGTACGGTATGCTCGCATTTTTATTTTATTGTAATAATTATGCAGTTCTACCTCAATATGCCGATTTTTAAGTGGCTGTTTAACCGTGTGAACACGGCGGTGCTTTGCATAGTATCCGTTTTGTTCACCGCATTTTTCAAGCAGTACGTGTTCTTTCAGTACGATGACCGTGTGCTGCCTGCATACCTCTGCTATTTTGTGCTTGGTGCGGCAGTTGGAAGAAATTATGAAAAAGTGTGTGCCGCTTTGAAAAAGTATTTTGCATTGGTTGCCCTTGTGTTTGCGGTATTCGCTTTCGGCGATATGTTCTTTACATACCGTGCACAGGTACACGGCATAACGTTCAAGTACATCGAGGTCGTACACCTGCTTTACTGTATTTCCGCAATCTTTTTCTTCCTTGGATTTTTTGTCATTGTGGCAAAGGGCAGGGAGCTGCCAAAGGCGTTTGCATTGCTTGACCGTTCATCCTATCTGATATACCTATCACACGTATTATTCATTTATATTGCTAATGCTATTGCACCTCGTTTCGGTATCACAAGTATGTCAGGTGCACTTGTATTCAGGTTTGTGTTTGCATATGCGGCAACGCTTGTATTCAGTATGGGCTACACGGCTTTAACGGAGAAAATTAAAAATGGAAAACAAATTAAGAGCACTGTTTCGTGACCAGCTCGAAAAAAAAGAGTGCTTTGGCGGTGCTGCGGCGGTTATAAAAAACGGTGAGATAGTGTTTAATGAAAGCTTTGGCGACTCACGTTTTAACGAAAACAGTTTGTACCGTCTTGCTTCGGTAACCAAGATTTTTACAGCCACCGCCGTTATGAAGCTTCACGGTGAGGGAAAAATCAATATTTACGATAACGTTTCGGTATATCTGCCGCAGTACAAGCGGTTGTCTGTTGGCAGAATTGCTCCTGACGGCAGAGTATACTCTGTTTCTATGCCGCAGCGTGAGATAACGCTGTTTGACCTGCTTACGCATACGGCAGGGCTTGGGGCAGACGAGGTCGGCAACCGTGAGTATACGGTTATGCCCACCGAGGAAAAGGTGAGCCTTGAGCGTGTTACCGATTACTACGCAAAGAATTTTCACCTTGCGTTTGAGCCGGGTACAAAGGCGGCTTATAGCGGCTTTGCTGGTTATGACGTGCTTGCAAGGATAGTCGAGCTTGCAAGCGGCAAGAGTTTTAACGAGTATCTTACAAATGAGATTTTTGTGCCGCTCGGCATGCGTGATACCACGTTCCAACCGACCGACGAGCAGTATGCACGGCTTGTGCCGATGCACCGCCGTGTGCGTGGCGAGGATATGGAAACCGATTTTAAAGGTACGCTTTACCGTGGCATGCCTCGCAGCTATGAGGCAGGCGGAGCATCGCTTATCAGTTCGATGAGCGATATGCTTATATTCTGCAAGATGCTTCTCCATGGCGGAGAGGGCGTGCTTAATAAGGATTTGATTGCACTCATGACTTCTCCTGCACTTAAGGACGGTACCGACGGTCTTGTGCGCGGAGAGAATAACGGTCTTGGCTGCTTTGTTATAAGCGGCTCACACCGCTTGCCAAAAGGCACGGCGTTCAGTCACGGTGCATACGGCACGCATCTTTTGCTTGATACAACCAAAGGCTTTGCGGCAGTTTTTCTCAAAAATTCGTTTTTTGATATGTCGCTGAATTCACGCAGTACGCTTATGTTTGAAGAAGCAGTAATTTAATATAAAAAGCCGAGTTTTTAAAACTCGGCTTTTTGCTTGGTAATTTAAATTAATGTTTATGGGAGTAACGAAGGTATTCTTTCTTAAAAAGAAAGAACCAAAGAAAAACTGTAAAATATTTAATAAGTAGCCGTGGCTACAGACAATATTTTTTTACAAAAAGGTTTGGAGGTGTCGGAACCTTTCCTTAAAAGGTTCTGACGTCGTTACCCTAAAC
>JAZQEH010000066.1:0-31421 GCA_045538895.1 Eubacteriales bacterium | reverse complement strand
ATGCGGCTACCCCTCACCACCCGCTCATCGCGGGAGCCTCCCCCAAGGGGGAAGCCTTTGTTAATGAGCCTTCCCCCTCGGGGGAAGGTGTCGACGCACGTCGACGGATGAGGGGCTTCGTTACTAAACTAAACATTAATTCATATTACGATATACAAAAGCCGCAAGCGGTAAACCGTTTGCGGCTTTTTGTGCAATTACATTGACATTTTTTATCAATATATGATATACTAATATATCAAAGATTTTTTCGGAGGAAAGCAAATGGAAAATCCCAACAGAATCCCCGAGTTGTTCGGTTCATTGGTTTTCAACGACCGTGTTATGAAGGCAAAATTGCCAAAGGACGTTTACAAGTCGCTCAAAAAAACCATTGAAGAGGATGCTCCGCTTGAAATAGACGTTGCAAACGTTGTTGCGAATGCAATGAAAGAGTGGGCACTTGAAAACGGTGCTACTCACTATACACACTGGTTCCAGCCTATGACAGGCATCACTGCTGAAAAGCATGACAGCTTTATCGAGCCGCAGGGTGACTCTGTGGTTATGGAGCTTTCGGGTAAGAGCCTTGTAAAGGGCGAAACCGATGCTTCCTCTTTCCCGTCGGGCGGTCTTCGTGCAACCTTTGAGGCACGTGGCTACACCGCATGGGACCCTACTTCTTATGCTTTTATCAAGGAAAAAACTCTCTGTATTCCTACGGTTTTCTGCTCCTATGGCGGTCAGGTGCTTGACAAAAAGGCACCGTTGCTCCGCTCTATGGAGGCGGTTTCTACGCAGGCTATGCGTGTGCTTAAACTTTTCGGTCACACAAGCGTTGCCGGTGTGCGTACAACTGTCGGTGCAGAGCAGGAGTATTTCCTTGTCGATAAAGAAATGTACGATGCACGTGACGACCTTCGCCTTTGCGGCAGAACTCTGTTCGGTGCAAAGCCGCCTAAAGGTCTTAACCACGCCGACCACTATTTCGGTGCCATAAAGCCCCGTGTAAAGGCTTATATGGAAGACCTCAATGACGAGCTCTGGAAGCTTGGTATCACATCTAAAACCGAGCATAACGAGGCGGCTCCCTCGCAGCATGAGCTTGCTCCTATTTTTGCGACAACCAATATCGCAAATGACCACAATCAGCTTATTATGGAGCTTATGCAAAAGGTTGCAACACGTCATAATCTTGTTTGTCTACTTCACGAAAAGCCTTTTGAGGGTACAAACGGTAGTGGCAAGCACAATAATTTCTCGATTTCCACCAAAAAGGGCAAGAACCTGCTTTCCCCCGGTGATTCGCCTGCCGATAACGCACAGTTCCTCATTTTCCTTTCGGCGGTTATAAAGGCGGTTGACGAATACAGCGATTTGCTTCGTATATCGGTTGCAACGGCGGCAAACGACCACCGTCTGGGCGCGGCAGAGGCTCCTCCTGCCATCGTTTCCATCTTCCTCGGCAGCGAGCTTACCGAGATCCTTGACTGCATCGAGGCTGAAAAGCCTTATGAGGGCAAGGAAGCACAGGTTATGAAAATCGGTGCAAGCGTTCTCCCCGACTTCCCGATGGACAATACCGACCGTAACCGTACGTCGCCTTTTGCGTTTACGGGTAACAAGTTTGAGTTCCGTATGCTCGGCTCGTCGCTTAATATTTCCGAGCCAAACGTTGTGCTTAATACCGCAGTTGCCGAGGCACTGAAGCAGATTGCCGACATTCTTGAAGCGGCAGAGGACTTTGACAGTGCTGTGCATGACATTGTTAAGAGAGTTTACGGCAATCATAAAAAGGTTATATTCAACGGTGACGGCTATTCCGACGATTGGCAAAAGGAAGCGGCAAAGCGTGGACTTCCCAACTTTAAAACTGTTCCCGATGCTATTCCTCACCTTAAGGATGAAAAGAATATCCGTCTTTTCACAAGCCATAAGATCTATACCGAGCAGGAGGTTCTCTCCCGTGCGGAAATCATGCTTGATACATACTGCAAGACCGTTTCGCATGAAGCGTATATCATGAGCGACATGGTTAAACGCCAGATTCTCCCTGCGGTGCAGAACTATATAGCCGAGCTTTCAAATAACGCACTTAATAAGAAATCGCTCGGAATATCGGCACTTTGCTTTGAGTCTGATACGCTGAAGCAACTTTCGGAAAACTCCGATAAACTTTATAAGGCTACGATTGAGCTTGATAAAGCGGTTAGCAAGGCTCCCTCCGCAAGCAAGGAAAAGGAATCTTGTTACTACCGTGACAAGGTTTGCCCGCTTATGAAAAAGGTGAGAGAATACGCAGATGCTCTTGAAACCATAACCTCGGACGAGTATTGGCCGTTCCCGACTTACAAGGATTTGCTCTACGGAGTTAAGTAAAGAAAAAGCCATTCGCTTAAGCGAATGGCTTTTTGTTTAAGATTGCAGACCAAAAATTGAGGCAAGGGGGCATTTTGTTATTTGGTGTTTGTTGTTGATTTTGCTTTTTTTAATTTTATATAAAAAACAATTGATGAAATCACATCGGCACAAAAAACGAACTGCAATAATATCACCCAAATAATTTCTTTACGTGTAAAAGTATTATTTCTGATTTCAATAATTGCCGAAGAAATGACAAAAAGCCCTGTCATAAATACGGACAGACAGTTAATCATAAACAGTCCGATAGAAAAGGGCATTGTAAAGATTGTTGCCATGAGTATAAAACCCGAAACAAATATTAACACGTATGCCGGAATTTGTGCTAATTTCATAATCATCGCAGCTTTTGCCAATGAGATTGCATCCCACTTTCTATATATACTTACAAAAAAGCAAACAATGCTTAACGCACAGGTCAGCATGCAATAAAGCAAAAATGCGGCAATCAGACATAAAGCGTTACTGTCAAAGACTGATTCCATTAAGTAAATAAAAAACGGTATCCTTGTCGAGAAGAGAATAGCAGCCAATGTAAACAAAGCAAGATAAGGAACAAGCACCATCGGAATAGAAATTATAAATAGTTTCTTATTCATATTTTTGCCTCCTTTTCTTATATCTATTATAACATAAATTATATCATAGAAGCAACTGCTTCTTCACTATTACTTGTTTCCTAATCGACAAGTTTTGAAAGGGAAGAGTGAAAAGTGAAAAGTTAAGAGTGAAAAAGTAAAATCGACAAGCTTCTTACGAAACTTGTCGATTTCTGGCAGGGGCAGAAGGACTCGCCCGCCTGCGGGCGGAGCGGTGGTCGGCTCTGACTGCCCCCGGCAGTCATTCACTACCGACCCTTCGAGTCCTTCAAAATTACTATGCAAAAAACAAAACCGCCCTAAAGGACGGTTTCATTTTTTGGCAGGGGCAGAAGGATTACAGAACCCAATGCATGCACGGACAACATCTTCTTTATACTTTAGCTTTAGTGCATGCATTAAAACAAATGCTACGCATTTGTGGGGTTCGAGTCACCAAACCACAAACGAGAAATAAAAAAACACAACCAAATGGCTGTGTTTTTTTATTTTTGGCAGGGGCAGAGCGATTCCTGTCATATACACAATCATTAATTTTGTATGATTATCTGTTTTTATCAATCACTTAGTCACTCTTTCGTATTACTGGAAAAAAGTTCAGCATGTTTGGTAAACAAATAATCCATTGCAAAATTAGGATCGCTACTCAACTGATAATTGAGTTTGTTACGCAAAAATTCATATTTAAACTTGTTTTCTTGTATTATAGATGACCACTTCAAAACAGATATAGAAACACTTCCATCATTGGAATTATATAGATTTCCAACACCCTCAGTCCTATTTTCTAGTTTTATATTGACATAGTTATCAAAATCTTGACCAAGTAAAATAAAGTGCCATTTTGTCGAGGCTTTATCAAATAAAGGATTTGATGAAACCGTCATTGCATAATCCTCGATTTGATCAAGCTCTTTTTTAGTAAGTTTTAATGTGGGTCTTTTTAATTCAATTACTAAATGCTCGTACTGTTCATACCCAGGGCAAATTTGTTCAAAAAGACAAATATCGGGAATTCTTGTCAATTCTTCAGTCGCTTCAGGAGGGATATCAGGAATCATTTCATCACGCCCGAGGCACTGAATATGTGCAAGGAGTAAATTACGTAAAGATTGATCAGAGGTTCCTAACGCATATTTTTCGCCAAATACCCAAAGCTCTTTAAGCAAGATCTTGTGAAATTGGCTACGTTCTTTGATTGGCTTGCCTATAGAATCATTATACACCATTTGTTCAAGCAAGTAAATGAAAGCAAGTCTATCTCCGACAGTTTTTGCCACATCAATTATCTCAGGCAGATGAGTATGAGTCAGTAATTCAGCTAGATCATCCTGTTGTTTTTGCGTCAAATTGAAAACCTCAGATAGAATAGTTTTAATACTAGAAGGGTTTGATTTAATTGCTTCTTTCATCAACCTATAGGTTAACTTTTTAGTTTCTTTGTGTGAAGATTTAAGCTGAGGAACAGCTCTGTTAATTTGAACCGCAAACATATCAAAAACGCTGCGTTCAGCCTTATTCACTTCATCTTCTGGTTCTCCATCATATGGGTACAGGCCTTCTTCCTTTAAGCTTAGTATCTCATCTGCAGCATTTTTCGACTCTTGCTCTTGCGCAAGCTCTTTTGCGAATTTTTTTGCTTCATCGGTAAAAAAAGCATATGCTGGATCCGCCAAACCGAAAGCAAGCGTATTTTCGCGGTGCATCTTTTCAAAATGATCGCCCATAAGATAAACTGATATTGTTGTTTTTTTCAAAGGAGTATATTCTTCCTCTGCGTAAACAACACCCGAACTTCCACAAATATAGAGCTTGCTAAACTGAGATTGTTTCCACTGAATAGCAATAGCCTTTGCTTTTACTTCGTTTTTTCCTTCTTCCTGATAACAAAGTTCTTTTTCAACACGCGTTTTTATTTGTTGAATTGGGTCAATGATAACACCGTTATATTTTATAGATATATCTTGATATGCCAACAGATACGGAGCGAAAGTAGATAAAAGCTCCGGCACTAAATCAGCATTTTTGGTCAACTTTGTAACCGAGGTTGCGTGTTCATCAGGCACGCCGTGGATATGAACTACAGTTCCAGTCTCGCAATTAGTGACACATTCCAACGAATCACTAATGCGTATATCCATACGCGACCCCGTATTAATTTCAATACGATATTTGTATAGATTATTATCCTCTGCTTTGTATACTGTTTCCCAATCAACAAAATTACCTGCTGCTAAGCTTTTGTAACGTCCTTGTCCTAGTTTTCCGTGATATACACGACCATTAGGACTTTTTTCGGCATAAGTTTTTTGAGAACGACCATATTTCCCAAAATACTCTTCGGCTCTGTCGTATGCTATACCGTGCCCATCATCAGCAACATAAATGTCTGACACTATTCTTTCGTCAAAACTTTCATCATAGGCAAATGAAACGGAGATATTTTTGGCATCTGCATCGCAAGCATTCCAGATAAGCTCTTTAATAGCATCGCTAGGTGAGCCTTTTATACTACGCTCAAAATGCTCTTGCGTTAATTCAACATTTATTGATTTGAATCCCATAACAAAACCTCCTGTGAATTATTGAATTAGATTACTAATCAGCGCTATTATTTCCGTGTACTCAATCCCATTTGCGTAGGTAAACTGTTTGCGGTACTTATTCCACATGGCACGAAGCTCGGGGCTTTCATCTATATTTTTCATAATAGTTGGAATATCTGCAATTTGCTCCGTCGTGCCTCTATGCGAGGATGTGGCCTTTAGAGCTTCGGCAAATATCGCTTTGTCAAAGGTTTGTGTAGTTGCGAGAATATATGCATCGTAAAAATCTCTAGGACGAGTATTAAACACTCCTCGGCGCAGAATGGTTTCAATCTTTTCCGCCATCACAGTTTCGATGTTATATGCCCATAGATGATAATATCTTTCGTTATTAAAAATCTCTGAGAAGGTATATTCCACTGGTTTTGGCGTGATTGCATCTCCGGTGGAAATATCTATGGAGAGCGATGTTACAATGGTGTCATATTTTGCATTTAACATTACGCGATATCCACCATAAATGTCATCATCACGGATAGGCGTTGCGGTTCCAACTTCAAAGGTTACATCGTCGTCGCTCTCGATTGCACATATGTTCTGCAAAGCACTGGTAATTGCTTCGGGAGTCAAAGGCAGGCTTTTAAGAGTTGTGTCAAGATCCATTGTTGCACGGTTATCAAGTCCAACGATGGCAGCAACGAGCATGCCACCTTTAAGAACAAATTTGTCCTTATATTCTGACCTCGCAAGGCGTACAAGCAAGCGCTCGAACATATAGTTCTGAAGAATTACCTGCGCAGGAATATTTTTCTGTTTTGCAATATTTCTTATTTTTGCTTTTAGGCTCATAGCACGGCTCATAAAAGCACCTCCAAATATTTTCTCAATATCCCCGCTACACGAAGCTGTTTGGCATAGCTGTAAAGACGGTTTAAATTCTTATCTGATCTTGCAGCATAGGCTTTGAGTGCAGCAAGGAATGTCTCGGTTCCTACTTTGTTCCGGCTTCTAACGATATCGCAAATCGTACGCTCTAAATCATAGCAGCTGACTTCATTACCAAATGGAGTTTTTAATAAAGTTCTGCCCAGTTCGTGAAGATCAGATTTTATAAAGTACATTTTACACTCAGATTGTACCACCGCAGACGGTATATTTCCGGTTGGAACCGTTAGTGTATGTTCAAAGGGGGTTCTATCTGAGATTCCATGAAGAAAAAGTGCCGTTTCGTGAGAGAAAATGATTTTATCCGAACGCAAACTAATAGAGAGTAGCTCATCTTGAATGTCATCCTCAAAGATGTACTGTCCTCTTGCAATGCGTTGTATTTTGTTTTCGTTATTAAGTTTCCAAAGCGAAGTACGAGAAACACCTGCTTCCGCTGCTTTGGAAGTAGTTATTATACCACCATTGCTTTTGGCTATATTTTTAAGTTTAGATATGGTATTCATTATCACACCTCACATATAAACTTATTGTATATTATTATATACAGAATTACGGTGTTTGTCAATATAGTTGATAATTTTTTCAATCATATAATTTCAAAGTATTACAGCAACCATAAAGTACTTTTTACCCATTTAGGGCTAGATATATATGGCAATTAAACAATCTCAACATAGAAAGCCACGCTAGATTGCGTGGTTTTCTATGCTCGATCATTTATTATGATTCAGATTGGTCTATGATTTGAGATGAAACTACCTTATACATTAATACCGCGCAAAGTAAAATACCATCTCTTTCATTTATTATGTCTTTCAAAAAAATTTTATCATCATTGTATATTGGTGGAAATCTTATCGTTGGATATCTCCATTCTCCTGATAATCTTACTTTAAATCTATACTGAATGTCTTCATGTCCTTGATATTTTTTTAGAAATTTGTCGATTGTGCGCCCCTCACTTGCCCAATTAATAAGTTGCTTTGAAATATATATTTCATCCCATGTTGTAAAGAACGGGAAGTGTGCCAATATGTTTCTAATAAATTTGACAACCTCACTAACAACAACCGATTCCATTGGTGGTCTTGTCTTTTCAACAAACTCAATGTGTTCTTTTATTGGAGGGTATGATAACATTTCCGTATATACACAGAAAAAGTCCTTGATTTTATGTAATCTTACTTCAGGACTCAAATCCATGAAAAAGCAACTGTTTATTTCCTCATACAGATCCATAAATTTATTGGTTGCCAAATTCATAAATTCATACTCCCTGCTGTCTTTTGATAAAATACACTCTTCAGGGACATTGCTGCATAGGTTTTTTATCCATTCCTCAAAGCGTATAACTGCTTTAGAAGAGTTTAAACTCGTCACCTCAAATATATCGTCTTTATTTAAAATATTAACTGTTTCCCATACGTCATTTCGAAAAATGCGGATTTGGCGTTTAGGAATTGGCATTGAAATAGTGTTTTTTCCATCAAGGCTTTCGTTCAACTTAGAAATCAACTCAAATATATTTGAAGCCGAAAACAAATAAGTATTATTCTCAGCAAGGTAGTATATAGTTATTGTAACATCATCAAAAATTAAAGAACTACGCCAAAATCGCAAATTTGACACCTTTGATCTCCTTTATTCTTTTACAAATGCAAAAACAATTGTATCTAACAATTGTTTCATTCTCGCCCACTCTTCATGTAGGAAAGTTTTTTTTCCATTTTCAATTTCCTTGCGTAATTGGTGAAACCGTTCCTTTATATCATCCTTTTGTGATATTGTTCCTTGATATAATGATTCTTCATATCCGTTTTCGTTTTTTATCTTTTTTCGCGTCTCCCATTCAATCGGAAAATAAGATCCGTTATCTTTGATAAGATTATCCGGCAAATATAGTTCGATTGAACAAGCTTTTCTGCTAATATCATCTAACATCAGGGTGCCGTTGGGGGCTAATGTCGGATACTTATGAAACATTTTAATGTCGGGATAAAGTAGTATTCTAAAATTATCGGGCCAATTCTTTATTTCGTTCAAGAGAGCACATTTGCTCGAATATCCTTCTGCATCATTATCAAATATTGCAATAAACTTCGACTTTAACTTCGAAAAATAAAAGGTCTTTAAATTTTTAATTACAAAAGATGTTCCACCATCTCTCTTTCCACCATTTGCATCATTAAAATCCATAAAGTAAAACAAATCAGAGAGGTGTGGATATATTTGTTTTATCGAAAATTCAAGTATATCTTTATCACTTGTTCCCTCCACAAGAACAATGGTCTTTTCCACATCATCTGTTGCCGATAATGCTTTAGGTATACAATCGTCATCCCAAAATTGCAAATATGAAAAGTCTAAAACTATATCATCACTATCGTCACAACTTTCCAAAATAAGTCTAAAAATATAAGCCACATGGATAAACTCTGTAAATATACCATAAAACGATTCTGCATCGGTGCCGTTCAGAGAATAGTATATTATCTTTTCGCATTCTGTGCATATGTCTAATTCCGGAATTGAGTTATGCCAGCTTAGATTGCCATTTTCCAACTCGTAGGAAATAATCTTATGCATGGCATTTTTCCATTTCCTAAAAGATACTTTCTTTTTGCATCGTTCCAAAGCTATTTCTTCACGTTCCTCAAAATCCACACCCAAATGATATAAGAATTCGGAATAATCAATCGCTTGAAGTAGAGTGGTATTAAAGATCTTATCCAAATTCGAAATACTAAAACCGCGAGCGTCAAGTCTTTCTTTTGCCTTTTTTACCGTGGTTTTATATACATATTGGGTATAGTTATCAGACTCACCGTCCTCTGAATCTATCTTATAATTTGGTGTGACAACTAAATCCTTCTTTGAAAAAAACAAGTTTACAACATCGGAATCCAAATAGTTTCGGAAAGATATCAATGACAGTTTCTTGATAACAATATCGGCATATTCGCTCATAAGAAGACCTCCGTAAGCACACGCTATGCGTGCATTTTCGTTAAAAGCACAGGCACGGCTGTTTATACAAATTATATCATATTTTTTCCTTTTTTCAATATGCGGTAATCTTTGTGCTATGAGAGTATCAGGGTTCATACTAATTCACATTCTCTGTGAATTATCGCATCGTGCATACGTAAAAAGCCTCTCGATGATAATCTCATTGAGAGGCTTTCCTGCGTTTGAAAAGAGTTCAACACATCGTCGGTCACATTTTATTTATGAGTTCTATAGAACCATCATTCATATTAACCAAACAATTAAGCGGAAACAACTCTATTTTTTAGAGACTTTATTGTTTTGTCTCCGAGATCAAATTCATCTATAAAAACTGAAACATTATCAGACATAACAAATGTTAATTTATAAAGAAGAATTTATTCAAGGTGCCAATACGCTATTATGCGTCTGCTCACTTAATTTGTGTTTGATATAGCATCAGCAAGATTATTACACGTTGATATTTTAAAATACATTGTTTGCAGTATATATCTTCATAATAAAACCACCGAATACAATATTGTATTCAGTGGTTAGCATAGTTAATAAGAAGAACGTTCGAAAAATACCCATTCTGTACCAAGACGTGCATATGTAAAACCTACTTTGTCAAGATCCACATGACACGTGAAGCTTATTGGATCCCCATATATATCTGTAGTCTCTATTGTAATAATAAGTCCCCAAGTTCCATCCAATTCAACTCCCAAGCTGCCATATGCCCAATCCAAAAGTATTTCTTTAATAGAATAGGCGCGACCATTTATCGAATTTTCGTTTATTGTGATTATATTTTCCATTCTTAATGGTGCCGATTCTCCTTTTTTTAGATGGTATTCACCATAAAAAACATCTTCCATGTAACTTTCAATAACAGTTGGCAATGTTATTGCGCCATCCCGAAATATGTAGTCTATTTGGGTTCCAAGTGTGGTATATTCAATAACTTCAGATTTGCCGTATTTGGTATAAGTACATGTGTATGTATCAGCACCAATACAATTTCCATAAACGCATACAAGCTCACCTTTTGAAACCGGAATATCGGAATAACAAACAATAATATTGTTTGTAAGGATTGAAGAATCGGCAACCTCGAGTAGAAAAACTCCATCTCCAACCCAATCTACTTTTCCTGGAAATCTATATACTTTATTGTCATAGTATGAAAGTGGATTGCTTATCATCTTGGCAATATTCATATTTATGCAATCCTTTTCGATTTTACAAAGAGCTTTGAACGTTTGTTCATTATTTAAATAATTAAATGCGGAAGCTGAAGATATTCCTTGAGCATCCAAAAGATTACCTTTATATAATTCTTCGTCAAAATTACCATCAGCACTTATTGCAGAAAACAATGTCATGTGTACGGTTTCATTTTCTAATAGCTCTAGTGTTACATAACTATAATTATCAAGTTCTGTTTCTTTTCCGGGAGTAACGTATCCACTGTCTGTTTTGCCAGTAGAATAGAGCAAGGATAAAAATAAAGTATCTTCATCTTTTCCTTCTGATAATTCAATTCCATACATTCCTGTTGGAGAATAATAGTGGCCATAGAATTTGTTCAAGCTTCCTGTATAGTTGTTTATAGAACGAGGTATAAGTTCTTCTTTAAAGTAACTATGTTTTTCTGATGAAAACGTTAGAAACAATTTGCTATTTTCTATGGTGAATTTTAGTTCGCCTGCATCATTTGCAGTATATCCA
The DNA here is from genome assembly GCA_045538895.1 of Eubacteriales bacterium. GTDB lineage: Bacteria > Bacillota > Clostridia > Oscillospirales > CAG-272 > UMGS902. The sequence goes on along the minus strand of JAZQEH010000066.1, from coordinate 20,206 downwards.
TCAAATTTATAGGTTTCGTTTATATTTATGTCTCCGTATAAATAATCGTTAGATATTAAATCGAACGTAATAAAAAAGGAATATTTCTTCTCTGAACCATCTGTGGCGTTTTCAATCTCTACTTTATACCCATCACCGAATGTATATTTCCCAACAATTTCAATAGAAGAATCTACTTTTTGTACTGTGGACTCGGTTGTATCAGCAATGGTAATGTTTGTTTTCGCATCATTACTGCATGCCAAAAGACACGAAATGATTACGGAACAAACGAATAGTAAATATATTTGTTTCATGTTTCTCTCCTTTTAATGCATAAAATATATCTATTAGATATAATAACATATTTTGAAACTCATGTCAACAGAGAAAGAATTTTGGTAAAATTTCTTCAGAGCATTATTTGTGTGAGGTGATGACATGAAACCGATTTATGAAACTGAGTATTTGCAGTTGGGGCTTAGAATTGCTTATTATCGAAAGTTGAGAGGGTTAACACAGGAGCAACTTGCGGAGAAGATTGATAGAACCCCTGCGTTTATCGGTCATGTCGAAGCGCCGAATATCAGCAAAGCGATTTCATTAGATACGCTTTTTGATATCGCCAAAGCACTTGATGTTCCAGCTCATAAGTTTCTATTATTTGAAGAATAGTGATTTTCAACTATATATTATCTCTATGAACCCCGAAGTGAAAGCTTCGGGGATTTTCTTTTTGGAGGATAATATTATGAGCGAAAAACAAAATTGTAGCATGTGCAATGCTGAATACCCACCCGAACAGTTGACAGAGTTTAACGGCGAACTCCTTTGCGAAAACTGTTTGCAGAACGAAACTGCAATATGTGACCACTGCGGAACACGTATATGGAACACTGACGATGCCGGGGACTCAAATATAATTTTGTGTCGTACTTGTTGCGACGAGCATTATATGACCTGTGAGAGATGCGGTCGCCTCATTCACTCGGATGATGCGTATTATGACAGCGATTGTGATGATATTGCATACTGTCACTCATGCTATTCGAGCAGACGGCGAGAAAGGGAAGTGTCGATACACGATTACTTTTACAAACCCGAGCCGTTGTTTTGCGGTGAAGGCAGCAGATACTTCGGTGTAGAGCTTGAAGTAGATGAAGCCGGCGAATGCAATAGCAGTGCTGATACTATACTGGATATTGCAAACTGCGGTGGCGAGCGTGTCTATTGTAAGCATGACGGTTCGCTCGATGACGGCTTTGAAATAGTAACACATCCGATGACGCTGGATTATCATATGAATAAAATGCCATGGGACTCCGTGCTTGATGAACTAAAGCGTATGGGTTACCTTTCGCATCAGGCAAGCACATGCGGTTTACATATACATGTCAATAGAAATGCATTTAGCATGACAGAGGCGGAACAGGATTCTTGCATTGCGAGGATTCTGTATTTCTTTGAAAAGCATTGGGAAGAACTGCTCAAATTTAGCCGTCGCACTCCTAGACAGCTTGAACGCTGGGCGGCACGCTACGGTTACAAAGACAAACCTATGGACATTCTTGAAAATGCGAAAAAAGGTGCACCAAGTGGCAGGTACGTATGCGTGAACCTACAGAACTATTCGACTGTGGAATTCCGCATCTTCCGTGGTACTTTAAAACTTAATACCCTTTTAGCCACATTGCAGCTTGTTGACAGAGTTTGCGATGTGGCTAAAAACATGTCCGATGCAGAGTTAAAGGCTATGTCATGGACTTCGTTTGTTTCGGGATGTACCTCACCTGAACTTGTGCAGTATTTAAAGGAACGTCGCTTGTATGTAAACGAACCTATAGTATCGGAGGAGGAAATATAATGTGTTGCCTTTTCGGAATTATAGATTATGGAATGAATATAAGTGGCAGACAAAAGGCGAGGATGTTGTCAATACTTGCAACCGAGTGTGAGGTGCGAGGAACTGACGCAACGGGTATAGCATATAACTCCGGCGACAGACTTCATATATTCAAGCGCCCACAGGCTGCGCATGAACTCCGTTTCTTCATACCCGATGACACTCGTGTTATTATGGGACATACAAGAATGACAACGCAAGGTAGTGAGAAGAAGAACTATAATAATCATCCGTTTCCTGGCGTTACGGAAAATCAGACGTTTGCACTTGCCCATAACGGTGTACTGTATAATGACCGTATTCTGCAGAGGACCGAAGGATTCCCCAAAACGCAGATTGAGACCGACAGCTACGTTGCGGTGCAACTTATAGAGCAGAAAAAGGCCCTCTCCCTTGACAGCCTCAGATATATGGCTGAAAAGGTGGAAGGCTCTTTTGTTTTTACAGCATTAAGCGATGACGATAAGTTGTATATAGTCAAAGGAGACAATCCTATTTGTATATATCACTTTCCGAAATACGGACTGTACATGTATGCATCAACGGAGGAAATTCTTAAAACCGCAATTGAGAAAATGCATATGTCTCGAAGTAAAACTAAAAGAATTTTTATGGAGTCCGGAGACATTATTTGCATAAATAAAAACGGTAGTATAGACAGAGGTGAGTTTAATGCAGACAGAATATTCAGCTATTCGTATATCAGCCCGTTTACATGGCGTAGACCGAGTAGCTCATATGTGCAGGAGCTAAAGGCGGTAGCAAAATATTATGGTTACGACGGAACTGTTATTGACAGTATGCTTGCGGATGGATTTACAACCGAGGAAGTTGAAGATCTTATGTACTGCGGAGGTATGTAATATGCCGTTAGGGTACACCCGTGTGGGATGCTGTGAGCGTGTCCCACATACTTTGGTTTCACCATTTTGGCATATGTCATTTGTCGTGGTAACCCTATTAGGAAAGGCGGTGTAAAAATGAAAATAGGGTACATTCGAATCAGCACAGTTGACCAGAACACTGCTCGGCAAGAAGTACTTATGCATGAACTTGGAGTAGAGCATGTATACATAGACCGCATGAGCGGTAAATCCACTAACCGTCCTGAACTAAAACAAATGATGGATTTTGTCCGCACCGGAGATACGGTGATTGTAGAATCCATTAGCCGCTTTGCCCGCAATACGCGCGATCTGCTCGAACTTGTTGAACAACTTACAGCAAAAGGTGTCGAGTTTGTGTCAAAGAAAGAATGCATTGACACGACCACACCGAGCGGTAAGTTTATGCTTACCGTGTTCGGAGCCGTGGCAGAACTTGAACGTGAATACATATTGCAACGGCAAAAAGAAGGTATCGCCATAGCCAAGCAAAACGGTGTCTATAAAGGGCGAAAGCCTATAGAACATCCGGCGTTTGCGCAAGTGGTCAGCCTGTGGCAAAGCGGCAAGATTACCGCTGTAGAAGCCATGAAACGGCTGGATATGAAGCCAAGTACATTTTATCGCAAAGTAAAGGAGGGAAGAACATGAATGAGCTTGTATTTTTCACTGTAGGCTTTGTGGCTACACTTGCATTTGTATGCATTGCCGAAGCCGTGCGCAGTAATCGACTTGCATTAAAATGATTTCCGCAGCAGCCCTTGCGTTAATCGAAGCCTTCACGCAAGGAGCTGCTTTGGCGGTTAGCATTTATTTTGTGTTAAAAGGAAAGTGATATTGTGCTAGTGTGCGTGTGTCAGAATAATACATTCAATTTATTGCGGAAATGTGGTATAATACTGTAAAAATGCTAGTTTATGCTGTGACACATGCACATTGACACAGATGTAGGAGATGTATTGATGTATAAAGAACTGCAAAACTTTAAAGAAATAATAAAATCAGAGGTGTATTTGCTGTACGGTTTGCCATGGAAAAACCATTATGATAGCTTTGTGTCTTTAGTTGCAGACGAGTTATTGGCGCGCATGTTCGTTCTTTCGTTTAGAAGTAATGACCAAAAAAGTTTCGCTTTTGATACCCCCCACGGGTTTGTCAGCAAACTTCAGGCGAAAATAGAAATTGAAACCGCAGATACTACTAAAGATATTCACAACGAATTCGATTCTAATATACGAAGGATTAATCGTGTAGAGGAGAAAGAGAGAAGAATACATAATAATACTCTCCTCTCTATGTCAAGCAAAGCGTTTGAGTTGGGCAAAACAGAGATGCCTTCTAACAAACAAGGTAGAAGGTATGATATACCTAATTTAATATTGATGCATCAGAAATCCGAGCACAATTCGTTTGAATTGCTAAAGTATGTAGAAAGCGGAAGAATCTGCGATTCTAAGAAAGTATCCGACTCGAATTTTGCCGATGCCTATAAATATTATGATGAATACTACAGTTGGGTAAAGGAACTCGACGACAAAAAAGAGTATATATTTTCTTGGGTAAATTTGAATCGTTGCGAAACAGCAATGCATTTTTCGCTAATACCAAAGATTGCCGAATATATGGTGGCTAATGGATTTAAAGATATTCCTTCTTCTGGTATTTTAGATTTCTTTTGGGGCAGATTAGGTATCAATAACAATCAAGTAATTCTAGAGCCATATCAGAACATCAGATATGATCGCTATATTCCCCGAATTTTTAACTGCAAAAGTCTTAGTGAACTTTCGCATTATGCAAATCATATATTTAAATTAAGGCTTTACGATAGCGAAATTATAGCAAAGCATATATATTTAGCACAAAACCTATTTTCGCCTTTCTTCGAGCAGAACACGGAAGCCGTTGAAGTTATGTACGATTTTTGCGTTAACCAATCTCCACTTGTGACAAATCATCAAAATGGAAACTTTTATAAAGATGATGAGAATAAAGAATTGAATCGTCCTAAGATTAAGGCGGCGAGAAAAATTATAGAGGCACTGCTTTCTCCTACAGAACTGAAAGCATTTGATAAATAAAAGCAGGCGATGCCTGCTTTTTGTTTTTCCCTTTTTTTGACCAATAAAACTTTCGCGAAATAGTTTATATTTGGGGTGAGGGAGGAAGAAAAAATGAAAAAAACAAAAAAATCTTTTGAAAACTCGAATATTGACCTCGTACTCCCAGCTATGAATTTTGAATGGGGAGTATCAAAACGCCACGACTTGCTAACTGATTCAATTTGGGGTTGCAAAAACTGGAGAAAACAAGATGCAAAACATTTACCAGCAGACGGTTGGGGAACTTTAATGCAAATTGAAGAACCAATCCCCGTGCAAGTACCACAAATGGCTGAAAATAGCCGTATTACAAACGAAACAGAATCGATTTTCTGCACCACATATCAAATTAAAGAGTGCATAAAATCTGCATCACCTATAAACAGCGGAGCGGCTTATTATGACCCCGAAACCAATCAACATGTTCTTTCATGTAACACTGATGTTGTTGCGAATATGGAGGGGTCCATGATAACAAACAATGGTTTTGTGAATAAAAACCTTATCTTTGATGGGCGCGTGACGCCATATGCTACGATGGAAAAAGTTCTAAAGTGCTGTTATTTCAAAGTCTTGAACGGTTGTCTCTATTATTTTGACGGAGTATGTTATGTCTATTTGTCTCCTGAAACGGCCAAAAGACTGATTTTGCATCTATGTCGAGAAGACATTGCAGAGCGCGGAACCGCAAAGCATACGCAGCAGGTTTATGACTTGCTTTTGATTGAGCCGCGCATATGCGTAGATCCAGCCTCTGTAAGTAATTCGTTAATTGCTTTTGATAACGGGATGTACGATGTCGAAAAGGGGACGTTGTGCCCGCACTCCCGTGAGTTTTTTGTAACCTTTCGATTGAATTGTAATTACACTCCTGCAAACCTAGAGTGTCCGTGGTTCGACTATTTACTGCAGACGATAAGCGGAGGAGACCAAATGATTACGAAAAGGATTTGGGAAATGTTTGCTTACTGTTTGACACCCGATATTTCCGCAAAAAAGATTTTTGTTTTGCAGGGAGTGTCCAACTCGGGCAAATCACTGTTGTGCTTGATTTTGGAGGCATTGTTTCCGGAAGAATTTGTTGCATCTTTGAATCTGCATGAACTCGAAGGAACATTCGCACTTTCCGAACTTATCGGTCGACGCATTTGCTTCTTTCACGATATGCCTGCGACATTATTAGAAGCTAGGTCGGCGAGTGTTTTGAAGCAGTTGTCAGGCGGAGATTTGGTTTCTGCTGATGTGAAATTTCAGCCCAGGGTAAAATTCAGGTGCAACTCGAAATTTATTTTAGCTACCAATCATCCGATTCGATTAAGACAGCCAGATGAGGCATTTGCCGATAGATTAGTGGTAATTCCTTTTTTGTACGCAATTCCTAATGATAAAATCGATCGTCAATTGTTTGAAAAAATTTTCACGGAGCGCAACGCTATAGTCAGTAGAGCATTAGCGCATTATGCAGATTTGGTGCATCGTAATTATGATTTTTCGGGGGATTTTCGGATAAACGAGATGGGATTTTCATCTGTTGCGGAGCCGATGGGTCTCGACGAAGAAATACAATCGTTTCTTGTTGAAAGTTTTTATGCCAGCAATGATGCGATGCTGTTTATCGATGATGCACATGCTTTGTTTTTGCGGAATGGCCACAATATACCCATAAATACGTTTGCCTCAGTGTTTGCGGATTTTGCATCTATAATATTTGGAGCTACAAAAACAAGAAAAAGAAAATATTCTGGTGCCAATCCACAAAGTTGTATGGTCGGAATCGGAATGAAGGCGGAGGTGATTATATGAAATTTAGAGACATATCAAGCATGCCGCTTGTCATAAATGTGGTTGATATAGCTGATACGTTATGTATTGGCCGAAACAAAGCATATGATTTGGTTAACTCCGGACAGATCAAAGCGATTCGGATTGGCAACCAGTACAGAGTACTTAAAGATTCGTTTGTTTCATTTTTAAGAGGAAATGGACAAGATAATTAATAAAGGAGAAAATATGGAAAAATCTAAATTTTATGTTTTGACAGCAGCCAACGGTGTTTTCATACATACCAGTTATAGAAGAGCCGTGTGGTGCAGAGATAAGTATTTCAAGGCGCCTGCGCAGATTAAACGATTTACATATTATGATGACGCAAGTGCGTATGCACTTGAGCATTTGGATATAATTTCCGATTTATGCAGACAACTTCCTGAAGTAATAGAACTTGATAAGTTTTATTTTTCACACCGATTACCAATTACACTATATTAAAGTTTTTTAAGGAGTGATTCAAGTGGGGAATGAATTCATTGAACTTATATTAGAGGCTATTTTTGATGTGATTACACATGAATCAAAAACGTAGACAGAAGCTACGTCAATTATATTTATGAAAGGAGGTGCAGAGCGTGGCTAAAGCTTTGCGTGCAGTGGCTTATACTCGTTTTTCATCTGATGGACAGCGCGAAGAGTCTATCGAAGCACAAGTTCGTGCAATAAGTGATTATGCAGAACGTAACAACTACGCTCTGCACACAATTTATACGGACAGAGCTTTAAGCGGAACAACGGACAATCGACCAGAGTTTGTGCGTATGATTGATGCAGCAAAATCAGGAGCTTTTGATATCATTCTAGTGCATAAATTAGACAGATTCGCACGAAATCGCGCCGATAGCGCTATCTATCGTCGGGAACTTGAACGGTGCGGTGTGAAGCTTATTTCCGTTCTTGAAAACTTCGACGATTCGCCTGAGTCTATAATTTTACAAAGCGTTATAGAGGGTTATAATGAATATTATAGCAGAAATTTACGTAGAGAAGTGCTGAAAGGCTTACGTGAAAATGCCCTCACATGTAGATTCACCGGCGGTATACCACCTCTTGGCTACAATGTTAACAAAGATACTTTAAAATATGAAATTAACGATTTTGAAGCAGAAGCTGTAAAGCTGATATTTAAAATGTATCTTAACGGAGAAGGTTATACTGCAATTATAAACGAATTGAATCGTCGATCATTTACAACAAAACGAGGAAAGGCATTCGGAAAAAACAGTCTTTTTGATATTTTGAAGAACGAAAAGTATACAGGAGTTTACATTTATAACAAAGCAGTACCCGTAAGTACTAACGGAAAATGGAATCGCCATCAAACAAGGAATGAAGACGAAATCATTCGCATTGATGGTGGCATACCCCAAATTATTTCAAAAGAAGATTTTCAAAAAGTTCAACAAAAAATGGCGGAAAGAAAACACAAATCAGCTTCTTACAAAGCTAAGCAAGAATATCTTTTGTCCGGAAAAATAAAGTGTGGCATTTGTGGAAGTAATTACTGTGGAAATGCGCGTAAAGCAAGAGATAGTAAACCACTGTATATATCGTATAATTGTATTAAAAAGAACGGCAGTGTAAAATGCAAAAATCGTGGTATAAAAAGAGAGGCTATAGAACAATTGGTTTTAGATAAATTAGCAACAACCGTGTTCAGCGAGGATGTTTTGCCAACTATTATATCTAAATATAATGAATATGCACTTAGCAGAAATACGGAGTGTAACACAATAATTAATGAGCTTAGACAAAAACTTTCTGAAACCGAAAAGGGCATTTCTAACATTATTGATTTGGTTGTTTCTACAGGTTCTTCGGCTCTTGCGGAAAAATTAAATGAACTTGAAAAGACAAAACAACAATTAGAACACTCAATAATCAATGCAGAACAACAGATGTCAAAACTGACAGTAGATGAAAAAAAGCTAAAAAGTGCATTTTATAAAGCAAAGCAAATGATGAAAAGTGGAACATTGAAAAACAAAAAAGCTATTGTCGAAAAATATATAAAGCAACTAACAATATATGAAAATATGATAGAAGTTGAATATATTATTTCTGATACATATAGCTTTAAAGAAACCATAGCGAGGCAATAAAAAACACAGTTCATTCGAACTGTGTTTTTTATTGTCCACTATTGTGGATATGAATGGCAGGGGCAGAAGGACTCGAACCCACGACCCATGGTTTTGGAGACCAGTACTCTACCAACTGAGCTATACCCCTATAAGCCGACTGTTGCCGACTTTGTGGAGCGGGTGACGGGAATCGAACCCGCACGGCCAGCTTGGAAGGCTGGAATTCTACCATTGAACTACACCCGCATTTAACAATGCCATATTATGATATCACAACATTTTGAACATGTCAAGACATTTTTTGAAAAGTTTTTGCAAGCATTGACTTTTGTCATAAATTACGCTATACTTTATGTATAAAACTATTTTTGGAGGTACATATGGGATTTTTTCAAAACATTCTTAACACCATCACCGCGTTTGTAACGGGCAGTGTTATCAATTTTATCTTTCTTGCACTCTGTGCACTTGCCTTTATTCTGGTAGGCTTCAAGTTCTCGTCATGGATCGTAAAGCTTGTCAAGAAAAGCAAGTTTTTCAGAAGCCTTGAGGATACAATGGAGTCATTCCTTGCATCGCTCATCAGCATCTCTCTCAAGATTCTTGTTGTGGTTATCGCTGCTACAATCGTAGGTTTTGACGTAACCGCACTTTCTGCAGTTATTGCAACATTCGGTGTTACCGCAGGTCTTGCACTTCAGGGCAGCCTTTCCAACCTCACAGGCGGCATTATGCTTCTCATTTTCCGTCCCTTTAAGGTTGGCGACTACATCGACAATCACACCGACAGCGGTACTGTAGAAAGCATCGGCATTTTCTACACCACTCTTGTAACACCCGATAACAAGGTTATCACCATTCCTAACGGAGCACTTTCCAATGCAACCGTGGTTAACGCAAGTGCAAAGGATACTCGCCGTGTTGATTTTGAGTTTTCAGTTTCCTATGACTCGGATATTGACAAGGTTACAAAGGTTATGCGTACCGTTGCCGATGCAAATGATAAGGTGCTTAACGACCCCGTGCCGTTTGTGGCACTTTCCCGTCAGGACGCAAGTGCACTTGTATTTGTACTTCGTGTATGGTGTCAGCGTGCAGATTATTGGGATGTATTCTTTTCACTTGAAGAAAATATGAAGAAGGCATTTGATACCGTTGGTATCGAAATTCCCTTTAATCAGCTTGACGTTCACTTTGACGATAATAAGCAGGACTAATTTAATACTGAAAAATGGGCTGTAGAAATACAGCCCATTTTTACAAGGAGAACGGGAGGCGGCATCAGTACATTAAGTGCACCACATACTTTGGCACCAATGCCGCCACGGCAGTTGCCGCAACTGTGTTTGTTATTTCCCTGATACGGTTTTACCATATTTTTACTGAAAAATAACTCACATTTTGTCGTCAAAATAAAAAATTATAAAAACATTTCGATATACAGTTCCATACTCTTTTTGTAAATCTCAACCGATGCGGTTTTGAGTCCGAGCAAGGATATGTCAAGCGGTTCGAGCGAGAGCGAAATTGAGCGGTTCTGATTACGCACGCTTTCTTCAATCGCAAAGCCTGATGCATAGGCTACCTCATAAAGCAAAGCGGAAAGCGTTTCCTTTGCTTCGCTTTTCAGCGGTTTGCCGCCTGTACTGTCCGCATAGATTGAAATTCGTCCGCACTCGTTTGTAAAGGACAGTTTTACCGAGCTTGCCTCGTTTGCGCAGAGCTTTACCATGATTGCAAGGCAGAGGGCAAAGGCGTTCGGAGATACGTTAACGGTTATGTCTGCGGCTATGTTGTGAGCCGACACACGCACGCCCTCGTCAAAGAGCTTTTCGGAATATGTCATGGCAAACAGACGGACAAGCGATTTCAACGAAACGGGAACACGGTTTTTGAACGTGCTTGGGATGTCAAACAGACCGTCGCCGAGTCTGTTTTCGGATATTCCAAAGCAGTTGCACAGCTTGTCGCTGTCCATGAAAAAACGCAGGCGTTTGCCGCCTGCAGTTGTTTCCTTTGTGTAAAATGCTTTGCCGTCGAGATAGACAATTCCGTCCTTTTTGTTCTTTGCGGCAGCATGGGTGAACAAACGCAAAGCACTGTTTAGTTTTACTGTACGGCAAACGTATAGCAGTTCTCCGTCACTATCAGTGATAATCAGCGGTAAGTTATTCATTTATTTCCTCCGCCTGCGGGTGAATGGAATTGATAATTAAGCAGAGTATTTTTTGACAATACTTCTAAAAGACTTTGGTCCTTGCCGTCAAGCACCAATCTCAGATTGTATTTTGTGAAATAAAAGGCATAGGTGTCGATATCCTGTTCGAGCTTCTCTGCCGTAATACCGTCGGCTTTGATGGCAACGGGAAGCCGTTTTGACGATGCCTTTGAAAAGAAGACGTCGTTACCGAGCATTTCATAAGGCACGCAAATGACCTTTGCACCGCCAAAACCGTCGGCAAACTCAAAAATTTCGTCAAGGTTATCCTCGGTTACCTCGTTAAAGACAAGAACAACTTCGTCAAGCGAAGAAGCGCTGAACTCACTAAGGAGTGCATGCTCGTATTCGGTGATGATCTTTTTAACTAAATCATCGGCATAAATGCTTGTAACCTCGAAAAGCCCGATCGTGCCTGCATCAATGTCGAATGAACTCAAAGCAGGCAGGGAAGCGGTTTTACCGTCAAGCGTTTTATCGGTTTCGGTCAGAAACGTTGCTTTCCCGTCTTTATAAATCCACGTTGATGCCCAGACGTTTTCGTCATCGCTTTTGAAATCTACTATTTTTTCGGGGGCAACGTATTCGCCGTGCAGACTTTTTTCGGAAAGAGGGGAGAGATTTGAACCGCTTATTGAGGCGTTGTCGGTACCTGTGTAGAGCGGTTCGCCTCCCTCGGCTTTTTTGCCGAGAGAATGACCGAGTATTACAGTAAGAGAAAAGGCAACAAGCACCGCCACCGCACAGAAAATTATATGCGCAGGTATTCTCTTTCTGCGTGTGTTATATCTTTTGTAAACCGCCATTACTTAATCTCCTCAAATTCAAGTGAACGTACGTACTCGCTTTCGGTTGCCGCAAGGGAATTTGCACGTGATTTGAGCGCACGGTCAAAGGCAATGCTTTGATAAAGCGATTTGAGGTCGTTGAAATTCTTCATTATATATTCTTCATCCTTTTTGATGCGGAGAATTATATAAAAGCCGTTCTCGCTTTCGACAACGTCGCTGATTTCACCGTTTTCAAGGGCAAAAGCCGCATTTTCAAACACCGATTCGCGCTCACCGCGGAAGATATATGCTTCGCCGCCGGGGATTTCCTCGGAATACTGACCGATAAGGGTGTTGAAGTCCTCACCGCCGTTGAATTTTTCAATTACCTTGTATGCAATTGCACGGTTGGTTTCAACGTTTTCGCCCTTGTCGTTTTCAACAAAAACGCTCTTGATACGGATAAGCTCGTCACTGCGGAGTATTTCAAGAATTTTTTCGTCCTCGCTTTCGATTACGCCCTCCGAAACAAGAGTTGTGTAGAGAACGTCTTCAAGCGCCATCACACGCTGGAAAAACTCAAATGCCTGCTCGGTCATGTAGCCTTTTTCAAGAGTCGCTTCAAAGCTGATTTCGCTCTCTTCGCAATAGGCTTTCATCTCTGCAATATAGGTTTGTGCCACCGTAAGCACGTCCTTGCTTGTGAGTGACAGACCGTGCTCACCTGCAAGCGAGATTATTGAATACATGTATCTCAAATCGTTCAGCACACGTGTGCGTATCTCGCTGTCAAGCTCTTTTTCCGCAAGTACACCGTCAGTTGTGAAGCTGTATTTCAGCTCGTCACGGTAGTTGAGATAGAGTGAACGGTATATGTCATATGTTACCTTGTTTTCACCTACCGTAACCGCCGTCATGCCGTATGACTCAAGGTACTGTAGCTCTTTCTGGCGGTTGATGCCCATGATTATCAGCACAACCGCAATAATAACAAGCAAAACGAGAATCGCCGCTGCGATTATCTTTTTTATAAAAAGTTTTCTGTTTTCCTCAAAGGTTTTGATTTCCATTTTTACTCCTCAAATATTTTCTTAATCTAATAATACAACAAAAGGGAATGAATATCAAGTTGAATTTGTATTTTTGGATTGACAAACGGCGGTGCTTTAGTGTATAATTTGAAATTGAAATTCAAATTCAAAAGAGGAAATATGAAACAGGTTTACAATACAAAACAAAAGGCGGTGCTTATCGCCTGCCTTGAAAAGCATAAGCATGAGAGCCTCACGGTTGACGGTGTTCGCATAGCCCTTGAAAACGAGGACTACGAGGTCAGCAGAAGCACTATTTACCGTCATCTTGAAGCACTTGTTGAAGAGGGAATCATCAGCCGCTTTGCAAGTGCCGAGGGCAAAACCGTGACATACCGTTTTATAGGAACGGCATGCGGTGACGATTGTCATTTTCACCTTGTCTGCACCGAGTGCGGAGAGGTTGAACATACGCATTGCCATGAGCTGGAGGCATTGTTTTCGCACATGGCACGTGAGCACGGATTCAGAATTAACGAGAGAAAGACTCTGCTTTACGGTCTGTGCAAAAAGTGTGGGGGTGCGGTATGAAAAGAATAGCGGTTCTTTTGCTGTGCCTTATGGCACTGCTTTCGGCGTGCTCTGACGGCGGTGATGAGATAAGCGTGGTTGCAAGCATGTTTCCTCAGTATAGTCTTGCCCGTGAAATTGCGGGGGAAAACGCTGAGGTTGATATGCTCCTTGACATCGGTGCCGATGCACATTCCTATGACCCGACTCCTGCCGATATCATGAAAATTGCAAATGCGGATCTGTTCATTTACACGGGTGACGAAATGGAGCTGTGGGCAGCCGCTTTGCTTGGCAGTGACGATATCGCAGCGAGAATTGAGAGCGGAAAGCTGCACGTGCTTGACCTTTCGGAGCATGCTACGCTTTTGCCTGTACATGAGCATGACGGTCATGATGAATACGACTCGCATATATGGACTTCTTCGGAAAATGCGAAAGCGATGTGTAATGCCATAGCCGATGCGCTTGTATCGCTTGATGCTGATAATGCCGAGGTCTACCGTGGCGGTCTTAAAAACTGCCTTGACTCTCTTGACGGTATAAAAGACGGCTTTGCCGCACTTGCAAGTGAGGCGAAGCGTGATACTGTATATTTTGGCGGAAGCTTTGCTTTCAGATACATGTTTGACGAAATCGGTCTGCATCACAAATCGGTTTACGAGGGGTGTGCATCGCATGCCGAGCCTGCGGCGGTGGTTATTGCCGATATGGTAGAGGAAATAAAGGCAAGCGGAGCAAGGTATGTTATTTACGATGTACCGTCAGAGAAGAAAATAGCGGATGCAATCGCTGCAGAATGCGGTATAGAGGTGCTGCATCTTCATGCGATACACAATATTACAAAGGAAGAATTTGATAGCGGCGAAAGTTATTTTTCGCTTATGCAAAGGAATATTGAAACCTTACGAAAGGCACTTTCTTGATGGATATAATTACTTGTAAAAACATCACTGTTCACAATGAACGGACGCTTGCACTTGACGGTGTGAGTTTTTCGGTCAGAAAAGGTGAGTTTCTCACTATAGTAGGTGAAAACGGTGCAGGCAAATCAACGCTTGCACGTATTATACTCGGTATAAATGCTCCCGAGGAGGGGACGGTGGAGCTTGACAGCTCGCTGCGAGGCAAAATCGGATATCTGCCGCAGCAGTCGAGCGCCCAGCGTGACTTTCCTGCAAGCGTTTACGAGGTTGTGCTTTCGGGCAACATCGGCTCTACCTCTGTGATACCGTTTTACAGCAGAGGGCAAAAGGCAAGGGCGAGGGGATACATGGAGATGCTCGGCATATCCGCATTTGCCAAAAAGAGCTACAGGGCACTTTCGGGCGGACAGCAGCAGAGAGTTCTGCTTGCAAGGGCACTCTGTGCGGCAGATGAAGTGCTGCTCCTTGATGAGCCTACCGCAGGACTCGACCCACTTGTGACAAAGGACCTTTACACAACCGTGCGTCATCTTTGCGACGAGCATGGCATGACGGTTATTATGGTGTCGCACGATATCGGTGCCGCAATGAAGTATTCGGACAGGATACTACATCTTGCCACGGCGGTTAAATTTATCGGCACACCCGAAGAATATGAAAAAACACCGTATGGCGTTTCTTTCGGAACGGAGGCATACGATGCTTAACATATTCACTTACCAGTTTATGCAATATGCACTCATAGTCGGGGTGCTTGTGTCGCTTTGTGCGGCATTGCTCGGAGTTTTGCTGGTGCTTCGCCGTTATTCCATGATAGGTGACGGGCTTTCGCACGTTGGCTTTGGCGCACTCTCTGTTGCATATGCACTTTCATTGGCACCGATGGCACTTGCGGTACCCGTGGTTATCGTCAGTGCATTTGTACTTCTCGGCATGTCCGAGAGCAAAAAAATCAAGGGCGACAGTGCTATAGCGGTGCTTTCCTCATCGGCACTTGCAATAGGTGTTGTGGCAAATTCGCTGTCGGGCGGTAGTGCCTCCGACCTTGGAGGATATCTTTTCGGAAGTATTTTGGCACTCACAAAAACCGACGTGATAATCTCGGTTGTTTTATCGCTCGTTGTTATAGTTTTGTTTGTGCTTTTTAAAAACCGGATTTTTGCCGTGACGTTTGATATGCCGTTTGCGAAGAGCGCAGGTGTACACGTAAAGTTTTACAATCTGTTGCTGGCATTGCTTATCGCAATTACTGTTGTTGTAGGTATGCAGATTGTCGGTACTATGCTGATATCAAGCCTTATCATTTTTCCTGCGCTGTCCGCTATGCAGATTGCCGACAGCTTCAAGGGTGTTATTCTGCTTTCGGCGGTTATATCGGTGCTGACCTTTATTTTTGGACTGCTCGTTTCGCTTACGCTTCCCGCAGGTGCAATGATTGTGCTTTGCAACCTTGCAGTTCTGCTTGTGTGCACTGTAATAGGGAAGATAATAAAGAAAAAATAAAACAAAAAGGAGCCGCATGGCTCCTTTTAATCTTTAAAATGTATGGGTGAGTATCCGTAAATGCTCTTGAACGTCTGCGAGAAGTGCTTGATTGACGAAAAGCCCACCTTTTCTGAGACCTCGGTTACCGAAAGACGTGAGGTCTGAAGCAGTTCAAGTGCCTTTGCAACTCTGCATGAAAGTACGTACTGGTGCAACGACTGCCCTGTATGTTTCTGGATAACCCTATTAATATAATTAGGATGATAATTGAAATACTTGCCGATGGATTCGTTTGAAAGGTCGCTTGAATAATTGTCCTGAATGTAGTTTATCACCTTTTCGGCAAGGCTGAGTTTTTTCTGCTTTGTACCGTAGGATAACTGACGGAGAATGATAAAGAGTGCCTCGTGCAGCAAAAGACCTCTTATCTGCATATTATACGGCTTGCAATCGAGGTATTCTGTAGTGAGCGATGCAAAGATGGGTTCGAGAATATGCATATTTTCAAGGTATATCGGCTCGTTGAACTGTGGCGTGTCAATAAATTCCAGATTTTCAAGAGCGTCGCTCTGATGCCACAGATTATCGGGGATTGTGGGTATCGGCGAAAGATGGCGGTCGAGCTTTGCAATATAATCGAAGTTTATGGACATTATTTTTGCATCATCGCCGGTTGCATTGTTTATAGAATACTTGGTTGACGGGGGGTAAAGAAAAAGCCCGCCCCTGCCGGCAGTATAGGAATGGTTGTTTATTTTAACCTTAACCGTGCCGGAATATATGTACACAATGCGGATGTCGCAGGCGTGTACGTCGTTTGTAGAAAAATCGGGCGGAAGGATCAAAGTATTTGAAAAACGCACGTACGGATCAAGGTCCGAAAAGTTTATTTTTTGCATATTCTCACCTCACATGAAAATTATAATACAACAAAATAAACCAAAAATCAATAGTAAAAGTGCATAAAAAAGAATAAAATAAACTTTTTTGGCATTTGCCCACCAAGTTTGTTTTTTGGAAAACACAGAGGTTGTACAGTTTTTTTGTGATTTTTTACTAATTTTTTTGTATTTTAAAAAAAGTATTGCCGTGTTAGAATGAAACCGTAAACAAATTATAACCAACAAGGAGAAAAGACCATGAGTAAGACTACGGTAACCGTAAAAACTCTTGTGATCCCTACTTATCAGGAAGCTCCCGCTGAGCAGCTTCCCATGTTTGCCGAGAACCGCGTTCACCAGCGTTTCACCGGTAATCCCTATCCTAACGCAGTTGTTATCAAGACTCCTGCAAAGGAAAAGCATGACCGCGAGTATGAGGCAATCGTAATCGAAAACGATTATATCGAACTCACCATTCTTCCCGAGATCGGCGGTAAGATCTTCACAGCATACGACAAGAAGAATGACTATGACTTCTTCTACCGTCAGCACGTTATCAAGCCCGCTCTTATCGGACTTCTCGGTTCGTGGATTTCCGGCGGTATCGAGTTTAACTGGCCCTACCACCACAGAGCATCCACGTTTATGCCTGTTGACTATGAAATCGTGCAGGAAGAAGACGGCGTAACCGTTTGGCTCTCCGAGCATGACCCCGTTGACCGTATGAAGGGTATGGTTGGCGTTTACCTCGGCAATGACCGTGCGATTTTTGAAACCCGTGTTAAGGTTTCCAACCGCACCTCTATGCGCCGTTCTTTCCTCTGGTGGGAGAACACCGCAGTGCCCGTAAACCACTCCTATGAGATTTTCTTCCCCTCCGACGTTGACCATGTTCACTTCCACTATCGCCGTTCCAACACCACATATCCTATCGCAAAGGGCCATTTCAACGGCTATACCTTTGACGAGCCCGGTGTTGACATTTCCAAGCACTTCAACACCAAGTTCCCCACCTCGTATTTCTGTGCAGCTTCCGACTATGATTACTTCGGCGGCTATGACCAGGACAGAAAAGCAGGTGTAGTACATATCGGTGACCACCATGTTGTAACAGGTAAGAAGATGTTCACATGGGCATACAATCAGCTTTCACGTTCATGGGAGCGTGCACTCACCGATACCGACGGTCCTTACGCTGAACTTATGGCAGGTTCATATACCAACAATCAGCCCGACCTTACATGGCTCGAGGCTTATGAAACCAAGTGCTTCAAGCAGTGCTGGTATCCTATTGCAGAGCTTGGTATTCCTTCATATGCAAACTATGACTGTGCTGTCCGTGTAGAGAGCAACGTTCTCCGTGTACAGCCCACACTCGATCTGAAGGGCGTTTCTGTCAAGCTCACTGCTGCAGGCAAGACCATTCTCGAAACGGTTTGCGATATCCCCGCAGGCAAGGTAACCGTATTTGACCTCCCCGAATTTGACTGCTCCGCATATGAAATCACCATCGGTGACATTCTTTACTATGAGCAGATCGTTCGCGTTCAGCAGCCTCTTCCCGACCTTTTCCCCGAGGTTCCGTATCCCAACGAGCTTTCTACAGCTCACGACCTCTACGTTGCGGCTCTCCACTTCTGGCAGTACCGCGATGCAAGTGCAAACCCCATGGAATACCTCGAAAGAGCAATTGCACTTGAACCTAACTTTGCTCCTGCACTTCAGCTCCTTGGCGAGATGTACCTCCGCCGCCATGAGTTTGAAAAGGCATATGAGCTTCTCGAAAGAGCACTCAAGGCTCTCACTGTTTACAACTTCCATCCCGAAAGCGGCAAGCTCAACTACTATCGCGGCCTTGCACTTGTGGGACTTGGCAGAGATAAGGAAGCATACGATGCGTTCCGTAAGTCCGCATGGATGAAGGACACACTCTCCGAAGCTATGACACGAGCTGCTATGCTCGACTGCAAGAAGGGTGACTGGGTTAACGCAAAGATGTGTGCAGACACCGCTGTTGAAAACGGTGCACAGAACCTCACCGCAGTTGTACTTGCGGCAGTAGCACGCTACAAGCTCGGCTACAAGGATTGCGCAGTTAAGGCACTCAAGGCAGAGCTTGTTCGTGACCCCCTCAACCACCTTGCAAGATACTTCCTTGTTGTTATGGGTGAGATGAGCAAGGATGAGTTCTACGGCAAGATGGCATCCAATATGTCACAGACCTGTCTTGACCTTGCAACCGATATGATGGATGCAGGCTTTGATAAGGAAGCAAAGGAACTTCTCACAGACGTTGCAAAGTACTCCGATGACCTTTGTCCTGTAATTGCATATCTTGCAGGTGTTCCCGAAAGAGCAAACGATAAGCACAGAGTATTCCCGTTCCGTCCCTTTGAAGCAAAGGTTTATGCAGAGCAGGGTGCAAACTACCTCCTCGGCTGCTATCACTACGGTGATCGCCGCTATGCAGAGGCAGAGGAACTCTTTGCAAAGGGCAGCGACTTCGCTTCCAAACGCGGACTTGCACTTTGCGAGTACCGTAAGGGCAACTTTGACCGTGCTCTCGAGCTTCTTGACGAGGCACATGCACTCAAGCCCGATATGGAAGAAATCGTATACGAAATCGCATACCTCCTCAACCACCTCGGCAAGGAGCCGAAAGCTGCTGCCGAAAAGATCAAGTCCATGGTTCCCGACCTTATGACCACACGTGACGATATCGCTACCGAGTGGGCATGCGCATACAACCGTGCAGGCATGTATGACGAGGCAATCAAGCTCTTCGAGGGACACAACTACGTTCCTTGTGAGGGTGGCGAAACCGCACTTGCACGTCAGTACATCAACGCTTGGTTCGGCAAGGGTATGGATGCAAAGAAGGCAGGCAACGATGAAGAAGCTCTCCGTTGCTTCAAGACCTCGCAGATTCTCCCCGAAAACCTCGGTGCAGGTATCTGGCATGAGTGCGTAAACACTCCCGCACAGTATCAGGAAGCACTTCTTCTTGAAAAGTTCGGCAAGCGTGACGAGGCTATAAAGATTTACGAGCACATCAACTACCTCTACATCGACTACTTCTCACACATGAATCTTCCTCTTCTCCCCGTATATCAGGGTCTTGCAACTCTCCGTATGGGCGACGAAAAGAAGGCACGTGAGCAGCTCGAATGGGCTATCAAGTATTGGGAAGGCGAAATGGCTCGTGAGGGCAGCGGTTACTTCAACACCACACCTTTCTTCATTCCGTTTATGGATGACCACAAGGCAATGCGTGTTAAGCACTATGCACCCATGATTGAAACTGCAAAGGCTATCCTTGCAGGAAATAGTGATTTGCTTAAATAATGATAGAAAAGAGCCGTCGAAAGACGGCTCTCAGAGTGCTGACAAACGCGTCAGACCGCAAGTAAAAAATAAAAGCAAAAAATAAAAAGAAATAATTTTTTACTTTATATTAAAAATATTAAAATCAAAATGCGGCAAGGGCTTAAAAACCCTTGCCGTTACTTGCTTTTTTGGATTTTTGTCTCTACCGTACACATG
>JAZQEH010000065.1:0-5064 GCA_045538895.1 Eubacteriales bacterium | reverse complement strand
GCAGGTTCGTGGAATAATAATCGAACGTGACAGTATCTCACGCATTGAAATCGGGACACGCTTTGTCGCCGACTACGAACTGCTCGAAATTGCAGATATATTAAAAGTGTCACTGGAATACCTGCTCGGCAAAGCGAAGTAACGGTGACAAATAAATATTCGTAGGGCGGGGGTTTATCTCCCGCCGTTGCACCGTGCGACAAAAGGCAGGATTCGATACATACGGAGTGTGCCTGGCAGGATTCGCCCGCCTGCGGGCGGAGCGGTGGCACGGGAAAGCCTGCCACCGGCAGCCTTTCTTACACGTGCCCTTCGAATCCTGCCGCCGTAAGCAAAAAACTCCAAGGACTTTCGTCCTTGGAGTTTTCTGGCGCGCCTGGCAGGATTCGATACCTGCAACGTCTTGCTACGCAAGCCGTATTAAAAAGCCTTCGGCTTTTTAGGCAGAACCAAAATCAACCCCCAAAGCACCAAAAAAGCACGATGAAAAACCATCGTGCTTTTCTGGCGCGCCTGGCAGGATTCGAACCTGCGACCTACCGGTTCGTAGCCGGGCACTCTATCCACTGAGCTACAAGCGCATATATAGGTCAGTATTTTGCTGACCTATATATATTATCACGCAAAATGCAATTTGTCAACCTCTTTTTGAAAAAAGTTTAATCAATTGTTCTATCAATCTTAAATCTTGTAATTTTTCTGAGCGTATTCTTGGGAAATTCAGTCTCCCTTATCTTAAGCACACCGATTTTCTTATACGCAACGGCAGTACGGTTGAAATCGTTGATATACTTACGGAAATATGCCTGTTTATCCTCGATAGCGTTCTTCTTGAAATACTCCGCATCGGGGAAAATCTCGGCAACGATTGCGTTATGCTCGCCGCCACGCTTTGAAATTCCCTCGTAAACAACCACGTCAAGCACACCCGGAACTGCCGCAAGCTCTACCTCGATTTCCTCGGGGTAAACATTTTTACCGTTGGAAAGAATAATCAGGTTCTTTGCTCTGCCGGTGATGTAAAGCCAACCGTCCTCGTCGAGTTTACCGATATCGCCCGTGCGGAAATAGCCGTCCTCGTCAAACGCCTCGGCGGTGGCATCTGCATCCTTGTAGTAGCCCAGCATTACATTCGGACCTTTTGCAATAATTTCGCCCTCGCCGTTTTCGTCGGGCTCCTTGATTTTAACGGTAGCATTGGGCACGGGCATGCCAACACTGCCTTTTTTCTGCTGGCGGTCACGGTTTGCCGAAAGCAAAGGCGCACACTCGGTTATGCCGTAGCCGTTTATGATTGTAATACCAAACGATTCAAAAGTATCTGCAACCTCACTTGTAAGCGGTGCACCGCCAGAAACCACAAGCTTAAGCTCGCCGCCGAATGCCGCAAGCATATTCTTATAAAGTTTCTGACGCATGTCAAGACCTGTGCGGCTGATGGCGTTTGTAATCTTCATCATACCCGAAAGTATCTTTTCCTTGCCGCTGTCTGCGATTGCCGCTTTAATCTTGCGATAGAACGTTTCAAGATACAGTGGAACCAGAATAAGATGCGTGGGCTTCTGCTCTTTCAGTTCCTTTACGATATAGCGTACACCTGATGAAATATATATGTGTGTGCCGAAAAACATGTTGCCAAGAATACTTATGGTAGAGCCGAATGTATGATGCGGCGGAAGAACTCCGACTGTTCTGCCGCAATCTTCAATTTTGATAAGGCTAAGTGCACCAGAAAGGTTTGAAAGAATAGCCGTCTGGGTGAGCATAACACCCTTGCCCTTGCCGGTTGTACCCGATGTAAACACAAGCATCGAAAGCTTATCGGGGTTGATACGGGCACTCTCATAGCCGCGGTCACCGCCCTCACGAAGTTGTATACCCTCAAGCAAAAGCTTTTCAAGTGTCAGCTCGTTTTCCGCATAGTCGATAGCAACAACCTCTTCGATACCTGCCGCCTTACAGATTTCCTCTGCCTTGTTGTTAAGCACATCGTCTGAGCAGAAAAGCGAGGTGCATTCTGCCTTTTTAACGGTATCTGCAAGGTCTGCCACATTCCAATCGGGATCAAGCGGAACAAGCACCGCACCTACAGAAAGCATTGCAAAATACGTACAGATCCAACCGTAGGTGAGTCTGCCAATAAGTGCACAGTGCGTATCTGCACCGTAGCCACGGCTCACAAGTGCACTTGCGATGCAACGTATATCCTCACTGAGTCTTGAATAACTGCGAAGATGAACTTCATCCTCGTGTGGATTCTTTCTGAACGAAACTGCGATATTCTTATCAAATTTTTTATCAAGATACTCGACAAATTCACGGAAATTTACGAAAGTTTTAGATTCATAATAAGGATAATTTCTCATATTCACTCCTGTTTATCCGACATTGTTTCAAAATTGTCTGAAAGCCGCTCGAGAACGGAATAAAAAACTTCAAGCTCGTCTTCATTCACGCCTTTGCCGATAAGACTCTGAATACTCATCGCAAGCTCTTTTATTCTCATCGCCGCTTCCACGCCGCTTTCGGTTAAAGTGAGCTTTGAATTGTAATTACGCTTGCCGCTTGACTTTTCAATTTTAATAAATCCATTTGCCTCAAGTGCAGAAATCTCACGTGAAATCAGCGAACGGTCTATATTGCTGTTTTCCGCAAGTTCAGTCGCACTAAGTCCCTCGGGGTGTGCCAAAAGCTCATACACCCAAAATATATGCACGCTCTTGATTCCGAATGTGGCTGCATTTTCGCTCCTCATCTTCTGGATACTCTTGTGTATTCCGTCAATAAGGTTTACAAAATGCATAAAACGCTCTTGTTCCATCGTTCCCTCCTGAAACAGAATTTATGCTATAAATTATGATATCACAAAGATGTTGACTTGTCAACAATTTATTTAAACAAACACCGCTGCTTGTGCTGCGGTGCCAGACTGATGACAAAGTCATCAGGCTGACCAGAGGTTGAGAAACGCAGGCGGATTTTTGGATTTTTGTTTCGTCGGCGTACATGTGTACGGCAGAGACAAAAATCCAAAAAAGCAAGTAACGGGAAGGGCTTGAAAAAGCCCTTGCCGCATTTTGTTTTTACGCAAAGTGCAAAAATATTTCTATTTATTAACCCTGCTTTTATTCTTACTTGCGGTCTGACGTGTTTGTCAGCACTCTGACACCGCAGCTTGTGCTGCGGTGTTTTAGTCATTTCACAAGTGTCGCCGTGTTTGTTGCACTGTCCCACTTGATATTTTCATTTGCAACACCAAGTGCGTTTGCAATAGCTCTTACGGGAAGATAGGTTCTGTCGTTTTCGATAATCGCAGGGGAATCGAGTGCAACGGTTTCGCCGTTAACGGTCATAGAGGGTGCATCTATAGTAACAACTATGGTAACCGTTTCGTTAGTGAGCGTTGCCGTGCGGGTTTCTGCCTCCCACTTAATGCCCGCATCCGCCACGCCAAAAACGTTAGCAAGGAAGCGAACGGGGAGCAAAGTGCGGTTATTACGGTTGATGGGTGCCGCATCAAGCATACGGCCGATACCGTTTACACGTGCAACCTTGTTGCCGATTGTAAGTGCAACCGTGGTTTTGTCGCTCTCGGTTGCCACATACGGCTTTATCGCAACAGCCTCATCGGTTGCAAGACTTATCGCAGTGCCTGCACCGTAAATTTCAAAGTTCTTTATTGCTTCATCCGAAAGAAGTGCAGTACAGCCCTCGTCAAGAATGATTCTATAGTGATATTCGTTGCCCGGCTTTGTCATAAACACAACCGAGTCGGTAACCATGAGCGTTGCACCAGACGTAACATGAATTGTATTCTGATTATTCTCCTGGAAAAGAATAATGTCGTCAAAAATCATGTCGCTTTCGATCGTAAAGGTTGCACCGCTTGCCATTTTGAACGCACATGCAGGGTTGGTTGCAGGTTCAGGATTCTTGTAATCGACACCGTTATAAACGGATGTAAATGTCACGGGCCCCTCAACCTTAGGGAATGCAAAATTACGTGAAATATAGGACTTACCCACGGTTACTATCGTGCCGCCACGGGGAATCAGCGATACAAGACCGCTTGAAAGCGAGCCTATCGACTTCTTTGGTGCATCCGGAGTAAGGCCGCTGTTTTCATCATTGCCGTTTGAATTGTGGAAAACTGCGGTAACGTCGCCGTCGGTGGGTGCATCGGGGTCAATGACAACTTCCTCGTAAATAACAACCTTTTCACCGATAGTGATATCGCCGTTACCCGTAATACTTGAGTAAATACCGCCGTTGATTACAGCCGTGCCGCCTTTTTCAACAACAATATTCCAATAATAATTTTTGTTTGTCATACAGACAATTTTATCGGTTATTGTGAGGATACCGCCGTCCTTAACGATAATGGTATTCTGGTTTGCCTCCTGAAAAAGAATCACATCGTCAAACGTAACCTCGCTCTGGATCGTGAGCGAAGCTCCGCTACGCATTTTGAATGCACACGCAGGATTGTTTGCCGGCTTGGGATTTTTATAGTCAACGCCGCCGTAAACCGAAGTGATAACAAGCGGGCCGCGCATTCTTGGAATGGTGTAGTCGCCGCCAAGATAGGATTTACCGGTAACAACCATAGTACCGCCCGCTTCAAGCAGACTGATAATGCCGTTACCGCTGAAAGAGCTCCAGGTTTTCTTGGGAGTTTCGGGAGTAAGACCGTCGTTTCCGTCGTCACCTGTGCTTGTGCTTAAGTAAACAACGTTTTCGTTTGCAGATGCAACAACTGCACCCGAAAGAAGCATAAGTGCCGCAAGCATAACACATAAAATCTTTTTCATATTAGCCTCCGTAAGTGGATTTACAACATAATTCTATCATTTTTTATATAGTCGGTCAACCAAAAAAATACTGCATAAATCCGCAGTAAAATCTGTAGCAAATAAAAAAATATCCGCCGAAGCGGAGATTTTTTTGATTTAGGAATTAGTTGCCGAACTTAGCGTCTGCAGCATCTGCATAGTCGAGAATTGAAAGTGCAAGTGCCTTCAATGTGTCAGACTGGGATGTGTTGCCAAGAATAGCATTGGTGTA
>JAZQEH010000064.1:0-13248 GCA_045538895.1 Eubacteriales bacterium | reverse complement strand
GTTCACTCGCGTCTCGCTCACCGCTCGCGGTTTTCAAGGAGTAAAAAAGCCGGGGAACCCGTCTTTTTTACAAATTTTTAGGCTTCCCCCTTGGGGGAAGCTGTCAGCGGAGCTGACTGATGAGGGGTAGCCGATTAGCGGCGTTTCATCTCATAAACAATAATTTATCTTCTCTTGACCGTAAAATAAAATCTTTCCGTGTCCTTTTCGACGGGGGTTTCATCAATATCGCCGTCAACCGAAACTATCTCGAAGCCGCACTTTTTAAGCAGAGCTTCAACCTCTTGCCTCGTAAAGCAATACTCTCGCTCATAATCGTCATACCGTGAATACGTACCGTCCTCATTCACGGTAAACACGCTTGTATAAAAATCGCAGATGCGGCTATCCTTATCGTAAATATTCTGCCATCCGCAATAGATGCCCTCGTCCTCGAGCACGTAGGCATTTGTGCCGTAAATATTTTTAAATTTATACGGCGAATTGAGGTCAAACATGAACAGTCCGCCTTTTTCGAGGTAGTTATGCACAAGATCAAACACCCTTTTTAAATCCGCCTTTGAATCAAGGTGATTCAATGAATCAAGGCAGCTTACAACCGCCTGAACCGTACCGTAAAGCTCGAACTCACACATATCCTGACAGAGAAAAAGGATATTGTCCGCACGTCCCTTTTCCATTGCCTTTTGCCTTGCGATGTCAAGCATCTCGGGGGAGAGGTCAATGCCCGTCATATCATAGCCCATTCTGTCAAGCTCAAGCGTCATTGCGCCCGTGCCGCAGCAAAGGTCAAGCACAAGCGAAACGGAAATGTCCGAGTGTGCCTTGATTTTCTTGTCGATATATTCCGCCCATGCCGTATAATCAAGGTCGGCATTGAGTTTATCGTACACCTTTGAAAGTGCAAAATAATTGTCGGTCATTGTATCACCTCCGTGTCTTCTTTATTCTAATCTATTTCACAGAAAAAGTAAACACTTTTTTATGCCAAAAAATTAACAAATTATGTTGATATTCTCAAAAGTATGTGGTATATTAAAAGGTGGATGAATTTTGTTTATTACAAATTAATATAAAGGAGTGTACATTTCAATGTATAACAAGAAAACAATCGAAGACGTTGCCGTTAAGGGCAAAAAAGTGCTTGTTCGCTGCGACTTTAACGTTCCGCTCAAGGAAGGCAAGATCACTTCCGACAAGAGAATCGTTGAAGCTCTCCCCACCATCAAGTATCTTCTCGCAGAGGGCGCAAAGGTTATCCTCTGCTCTCACATGGGTAAGCCCAAGGGCGAAGTTAACCCCAAGTACTCCCTCGCTCCCGTTGCCGCTCGCCTCACCGAGCTTCTCGGTCAGACCGTTGAGCTTGCAAAGGATATCGTAGGCGAAGATGCAAAGGCAAAGGCTGCGGCTCTTAAGGAAGGTCAGGCAATGCTCCTTGAAAACGTTCGTTTCGACGCACGTGAGGAGAAGAACGACCCCGAGTTTGCAAAGGAACTCGCTTCTATGGCTGAAGTTTACGTTAACGATGCTTTCGGTACTGCACACCGCGCACACGCAACCACCGCAGGTGTTGCTGACTACCTCCCCGCAGTTTGCGGTTACCTCATCCAGAAGGAAATCGGCATCATGGGCAAGGCTCTCGCTAACCCCGAGCGTCCCTTTGTTGCTATCCTCGGCGGTGCAAAGGTTAAGGATAAGCTCAACGTTATCAACAACCTCCTTTCCAAGGTTGACACTCTTATCATCGGCGGCGGTATGGCTTACACATTCCTCGCAGCTAAGGGCTACGGCGTTGGTAAGTCCCTCCTCGACGAAGAGAAGATCGACTACTGCAAGGACATGATGAAGAAGGCAGAAGAAAACGGTGTTAAGCTTCTTCTCCCCGTTGATACCACCGTTGCTGCTTCCTTCCCCGACCCCATCGACGCTCCCGTTGATGTAAAGGTTGTTCCCTCCGATGCTATCCCTGCTGATATGGAAGGTCTTGACATCGGTACAAAGACAATGGAACTCTATGCTTCCGCTGCAAAGAGTGCAAAGACTGTTGTTTGGAACGGTCCTATGGGCGTATTTGAAAACCCCACTCTCGCAAAGGGTACTATCTCTGTTGCAAAGGCACTCGCTGAAAGCGATGCTATCACCATCGTAGGCGGCGGCGACAGTGCTGCAGCATGCGAACAGCTCGGCTTTGCAAGCGAAATCACTCACATTTCCACCGGTGGCGGTGCATCCCTCGAATTCCTCGAAGGTCTTGTACTTCCCGGTATTGCTTGCCTCCAGGACAAATAAGCCACTCCAAAAGAAAGGATAACGACCGAGCAAAAGCTTTGGACTATCAATCGTGATATACAATACCGTAGGGCGGGGGCTTGCTCCCGCCACGGTATATTTTGTTGAATTTCACGGCGGGAGCAAGCCCCCGCCCTACATGTTCGGTCACATTATAAAAATGAGTAGACGTTATGTAATCGCAGGCAACTGGAAAATGAACCAGACTCCTGCACAGACTAAAGAATTCATCACCGCCCTTGCACCTATGGTAAAGGGCAAGGACAACTGCGACATCGTGCTTTGCGTTCCTTTTGTTGACATTGCTACCGCAGTTGAAGCGGCAAAGGGCACAAACATTCACATCGGCGCACAGAACGTTCACTTTGAAGAAAAGGGTGCGTACACAGGTGAAGTTAGTGCAGACATGCTTAAGGAAATCGGCACCGAATACGTTGTAATCGGTCACAGCGAACGCCGTCAGTATTTCGGCGAAACCGACGAAACCGTTAACAAGCGTACAAAGGCTGCCCTCTCCCGCGGTCTTAAGGTTCTGCTTTGCGTTGGCGAAATGCTCGAAGCAAGACAGGCCGGCATCACCGACGAGGTTGTTGCTATGCAGACAAAGCTTGACCTTGCAGGCATCAGCCGTGAGGACCTCAAGAACGTTATCATCGCATACGAACCCGTTTGGGCAATCGGCACAGGTCTTACTGCTACCCCTGAGCAGGCTGACGAAACCTGCGGCGTGATCCGTGCAACCGTTGCAAAGCTCTACGGCGATGATGCTGCAAAGGAAATCATCATTCAGTACGGCGGAAGCATGAATGACAAGAACGCTGCTGACCTCCTCGCAAAGGAGAACATCGACGGCGGTCTTATCGGCGGTGCTTCGCTCAAGACCGATGCATTCACCGCAATCGTTACTGCCGCACAGTAAGGCGACACCAACTAATTTAAAACTCGATAAGCACCGTAAGGGCACCATTTACGGTGCAATGGCGGTGCTTATTTATTTGTTAAAAATAAAACATAATTTTACAGGAGAATATAAAAATGGCAGAGTATGTTTATCTTCCCATACCGCTTCTTGACGATTTTTGCATGACCGCATTCAAGAAGCTCGGTTTCAACAAAAAGGAATGCCGCATCATCACTGACGTGCTTCTCATGAGCGACAAGTTCGGCATTGAGTCCCACGGTATGCAGCGTCTTGTTCGTTACCACAAGGGTATCGAAAAGGGCCTTATCGACGTTCACGCAAAGCCCGAGGTCGTTCACGAGAGCAAGACAAGTGCAGTAATCGACGCACACGACTCTATGGGTCAGGTTGTCGGCCACAAGGCAATGCAGATGGCTATTAAAAAGGCAAAGAGAAGCGGCGTTGGTATCGTTTCCGTAAAGAACTCCAACCACTTCGGTATTGCAGGCTACTATGCAAAGATGGCTTGTGATGCAGGTCTTATCGGTCTTGCTTTCACAAACTCTGAAGCTATCATGGTTCCTACGTTCGGCAAGCTCGCAATGCTCGGTTCTAACCCCATTGCTATCGCAATGCCTGCAGATCCCTATGACTTCTTCTTTGATGCTTCCACCACCGTTGTTACACGTGGCAAGCTCGAAATGTACAACAAGGCTGAAAAGCCCCTTCCCGAAGGCTGGGCACTCAACAAAGACGGTAACGCATCCACCGATGCTCCCGATGTTCTTTCCAACATCGTTGCAAAGAACGGCGGCGGCATTATGCCTCTCGGCGGCAACACCGAGCAGCTCGGCAGCCACAAGGGCTACGGCTACGGCATGATTTGCGAAATCTTCTGCTCCATCCTCTCGATGGGTACAACCTCCAACTACACCATGCAGAACGGCAAGAGCGGTATCTGCCACGGCTTTATCGCTATCGACCCCAAGAACTTCGGCGATCCTGCTGCTATCAAGGAACATCTTTCTACATACTTAAATGACCTCCGCAACTCTCCCAAGGCAGAAGGCCAGCCCCGTATCTACACCCACGGTGAAAAAGAGGTTGAAAACACCGCTCGCATCATGAAAGAGGGTGCTCCCGTAAACATCAACACTCTCCGTGAGATGGTTGAGTTTGCAAACTTCGTTGGCATCAACCCGAAGAAGTACTTCGGCGCACATGCAGACGCTGTTAAGACCGACAAGATGTTTGCCGGCAACTATTAATATATATGAAGAAAATCGCTACTGCGATTTTCAACCAAAATTATTCATTATTCATTATTCATTATTCATTAAACAAAAACCGTCATCTTACGATGACGGTTTTTAAATTTTACATAGATTTTACATCAACGTGATTACCGATTTTACACCCTGAATGTAAAATAGAACCGACTATTAAAACACGAGGTGTAAAAATGGATATTTTTGACGTACTTACGCTTATCGGCGGACTGTGTTTATTCCTTTTCGGAATGAATCTCATGGGCGATGCACTGGAAAGAAGTGCAGGCGGCAAGCTTGAGATTATGATTGGCAAGCTCACCACGGGCAAGCTTGCAGGTCTTCTCACAGGTCTTGGCGTTACCGCTATAATTCAAAGCTCCTCCGCTACAACGGTTATGGTTGTCGGCTTTGTAAACTCAAAGCTTATGACCTTAAAGCAGGCAATTCACGTTATCATGGGTGCAAACATCGGCACCACGGTTACTGCATGGATCTTAAGCCTCAGCGGTATAGAAGGCAGCAATATATTCCTTAAGCTTCTGAAGCCATCTTCGTTTACTCCCGTCCTTGCACTTATCGGCATTATCTTTGTAATGTTTACAAAGAGCAACAAGAAAAAGGATATCGGTATCGTTCTTCTCGGCTTTGCAACGCTTATGTTCGGTATGGAAACCATGACCGATGCAGTTTCGGGACTTAAGGATATTCCCGCATTTCAGGAAATGTTCGTCATGTTCAAGAACCCCATTCTCGGTGTTATTGTCGGCGCCATTCTTACCGCTGTCATTCAGTCAAGCTCTGCATCCGTCGGCATTCTGCAAGCACTTGCGGCAACCGGTGCAGTTTCTTACGGTGCGGCGATCCCGATTATTATGGGACAGAACATCGGCACGTGTATCACCGCCATTCTCTCATCTGTCGGAACAACTAAAAATGCAAGACGTGCGGCACTTGTGCATTTGTCCTTCAACGTTATCGGTACGGTTTTTTGCCTTTGTGCATTTGCCGTGGCAAAAGCAATATTTGCTCCCGCACTTCTTGATGA
Source organism: Eubacteriales bacterium (assembly GCA_045538895.1). GTDB lineage: Bacteria > Bacillota > Clostridia > Oscillospirales > CAG-272 > UMGS902. Next base: position 7,742 of record JAZQEH010000064.1, on the reverse strand, counting down.
TGCCGCAACACACGCAGGCATTGCAACCGCACACTCAATCTTTAACCTCGTATGTACTCTGCTTCTGCTCCCGATGTCAGGACTCCTTGAAAAGCTTGCATACAAGCTCATCCCCGACAACGAACAGATTGAAAAAACCTCCGAGCTTGACGAAAGACTTCTCTCAACTCCTGCAATCGCTCTCGAATGTGCATACAATCTCACATGCAACATGGCGAAAATCGCTACCGAGTCATTAAAAATCAGCGTAGAATGTCTTAACGCATACGACAAAGCGAAAGCAGAAGCCATACGTAAAGCCGAGGATAAAACCGACCGCCTTGAAGACGTAATCGGAAGTTATCTTGTTAAACTCAGCACAAAACAGCTCAACGAAACGGAGGGTGCAACAGCATCCATGCTTCTTAAAGCCATCGGTGACTTTGAACGCATTTCCGACCACGCGGTAAACATCCTTGAATCCGCCGAAGAAATGCGTGACAAGGGCATTTCATTTTCGGAAAGTGCAAAAGCAGAAATGAATTCGCTCTGCAAGGCCACTGAGGAAATAGTAATGCTCGCATACAGCGCATTTGTTGATAACAATACAGAACAGGCAAATCTCGTTGAACCTCTCGAACAGGTTATTGACAGAATGAAAGAGCTTTTGCGTTCAAGGCATATCGACCGTTTACGTGTGGGCGATTGCGGCATTGAGGCAGGCTTTGTCTGGAGCGACCTTATTACCAATATGGAAAGAGTTTCCGACCATTGCTCCAACATAGCAGGATGTGTTATGGATACAAAGGAGCAGAATATGAATCTGCACGAATCGCTTAATCTTATCAGAAGTGACAGCGAGTTCTACAGAGAAAAATACACAGAATACACCAAAAAGTATCTTTCATTTGTATAAGATACTTTAATGTAAGACACTAATAATGATAGCGTCGCCAAGTATCAAGGCGACGCTTTTCTTTTACTTCTTTTTTACACAAATTTGGTTACGGATTTTACAACGCAGCGATAAAATATAACCGTAGTCGAGAGAATCGACAAATAATAAATCCAAAGGAGATTTTGAAGATGAAAAAGATTATTAGTGTACTCACAATAGCAGTTTTACTTCTTTGTGTACTTGCCGGATGCGGCGGCAACAAAGAATCGGTAGCAACAGACGGCTCTACCTCTATGAACAAGGTTATCGGAGGTTTGGGCGAAGCCTTTGAAGCAGACACCGGCATTACCGTAACCTACAACGCCACCGGCTCCGGCGCAGGTATTCAGGCGGTGCAGGAAGGCAGATGCGACATCGGTCTTGCAAGCCGCAACCTCAAGGACGAGGAAAAAGCAAACGGTCTTGAAGAAACTATCTTAGCCTATGACGGTATCGCCATTATCGTAAATCCCAACAACCCCGTTTACGACCTCGACGTTGAAACCATCGCAAAGATCTACACCGGCGAAATCAAGAATTGGAAAGAGGTTGGCGGCAACGATGCCGAGATCGTACTCATCGGCCGTGAAGCAGGCAGCGGTACAAGAGATGGCTTTGAGGATATCACCGATACAAAAGACAAATGTGATTACCGTCAGGAACTAACCTCTACCGGCGACGTTATCACCACTGTTGCAAGCAACCCTGCGGCAATCGGTTATGCTTCTCTTGCTTCTGTTAAGGACACTGTAAAGGCTCTTACCGTAGGCGGTGTTGCCGCAAGCGAGGAAACTATCAAGAATAGCAGTTATGTTATACAACGTCCGTTCGTTCTCGTAACGGATAAAAATACAAATCTCTCTGAAAGTGCTCGTAAGTTCTTCGATTACATTACTTCCGAAGCAGCAAATGAGATCATCAGCGATGCGGGTGTTGTTCCTGCTAACTAAGGACTCTAAGCGACGGCATACAAGTATCGCCGCTTGATTCCCATAGAGGTTAAGCTATGAATAAAAACAAATTGTTTGAGAGTACCGTACACGGCATATTCCTCATACTCGGTCTGATTACCGTCGGTTGTGTTCTGCTCATTACGGTATATCTGATTATATCGGGTATTCCGGCAATCAAGGAGATCGGACTTTTCCATTTCCTTTTCGGCAAAGAGTGGGCATCCACCGCCGCCGAGCCGAAATATGGGATACTGCCGTATATACTGACAAGCGTGTACGGAACGGCGGGAGCAATACTGATTGGTGTGCCAATCGGCTTCTTTACCGCCGTGTATCTTTCCAAAGACGCAAGCAAGAAGGTCAGAGCCGTTATTGAAGCCGCCGTTAACCTGCTTGCAGGTATCCCGTCGGTTGTGTACGGTCTTGTCGGCATGCTTGTACTTGTGCCGGCGATCCGTGAGATCTTTAGCGTGCCGGACGGCGCAAGCTTGCTTGCGGCTATTATTGTACTTGCGATTATGATACTGCCCAATATTATCAAGGTTTCCATTACCGCCCTTGATGCTGTGCCAAAGGAATACGAAGACGCCTCCCTTGCTCTGGGTGCAACGCCTACCGAAACCTTTTTCAAAGTGTCAGTCCCTGCCGCCAAAAGCGGTATCGCCGCCGCAGTTGTGCTTGGTGTTGGCCGTGCCATTGGTGAAGCGATGGCGGTTATGATGGTTGCGGGCAACGTGGCAAACATGCCCTCTCTCTTTGAGAGTGTCCGCTTTCTTACCACCGCCGTTGCAAGTGAAATGGCATATTCAAGCCCGGGCAGCTTACAGAGAAACGCACTGTTCTCCATTGCCCTTGTACTGTTCCTGTTTATTATGCTGATTAACGCTACGCTCAATTTCTTCTTGAAGCGTGATAAGGAGAAATAAGATGAATAAAAGAAAACTATATATCGGTTTAATGCGTGGCGCAATGTTTGTTTGTACCGCACTTACAGCGGCTCTTGTGCTGTTTCTGCTTGTATACGTGCTTATAAACGGCATCCCCAATATCACGTGGGAACTTCTATCCACCAAGCCGAGCTACTTAACCGGGAGAATCGGCATTTTGCCCGATACTTTAAACACAGTTTACATCGTGCTTGCCACGTTGATTATTGTTCTGCCCCTTGGTGTCGGTGCGGCAATTTACCTTACCGAATACGCCAAAAATAAAAAGATAGTGGCTATTATTGAATACGCAGCCGAAACCCTTTCGGGCATTCCGTCCATCATATACGGTCTTGTCGGTATGCTTCTCTTTTCAAACAACTTTGGAACGAGCTTGCTCGCAGGTGCACTGACTTTAGTGATCATGAATTTACCCACAGTAATGAGAACCACTCAGGAGAGCTTAAAAACCGTTCCGCAGAGCTACCGTGAAGGTGCGTTCGGGTTGGGTGCAGGCAAATGGCGTGTGATCCGCACTGTAGTCCTTCCCGGATGTGTGGACGGCATTATCACCGGATGTATTCTCTCTGTCGGTCGTATTCTCGGTGAATCGGCGGCACTGCTCTTTACCGCAGGCTTTGCTCACGCTCTGAACGGTATTTTCACGGGACTTACTTCTCCCGGTGCAACCCTGACGGTAGCCCTTTACGTCTATGCCAAAGAGGAAGGCGAATTCGGTGTTGCCTTCGCTATTGCCGCAATTTTGATGATACTGACACTACTGATAAATCTGTCTGCCACATTGGTCGGTAAACACTTCGCAAAAAGGAGAAACGCATGAGTGAAATTATAACGGCTAAAAACTTAAACCTTTGGTACGGCGATAATAAAGCCTTAAAAAACATTAACATTGCCATTCCCGAAAAAAGCATCACGGCACTGATTGGCCCATCGGGATGCGGTAAATCCACGTTTCTTAAAACCCTTAACCGTATGAATGACCTTATTCCGATTGTAAAAATCACGGGCGAGGTTTGCTATAACGGTCGCAATATCTTCGATAAGGATGTGGATATAAACGAGCTTCGCCGTGACGTTGGTATGGTGTTCCAAAAGCCGAACCCTTTCCCTATGAGCATTTACGATAATATTGCTTACGGCCCCCGTACACACGGCATCACAAACAAAGTAAAACTGGATGAAATAGTAGAGCAGGCACTTCGGGATGCGGCTATTTGGGACGAAGTAAAGGACCGGCTCAAAAAGAACGCACTCGGTCTTTCAGGCGGTCAGCAACAACGACTTTGTATTGCTCGTGCTCTTGCCGTAGAGCCAAAAGTTTTGCTGATGGATGAGCCGACTTCGGCACTTGACCCGATCTCCACTTCACGAATTGAGGAACTTGCATTGCAATTGAAGGAAAAATATACTATAATTATAGTGACTCATAATATGCAACAGGCGGTCCGTATCTCGGATAATACGGCATTCTTCCTTCTTGGAGAGTTAGTGGAATTTGACAAGACCGAGGAATTATTCTCACAACCGAAGGACAAACGTACCGAGGATTACATTACAGGAAGGTTTGGTTGATATTATGAGAAGCAGATTTGATGAGCAGCTTAGTCTGCTGAATAAAAAGATGATCCAAATGGGTGCAGAATGTGAGGAACTAATCGCCATTATAGCTAAAGCCCTGTTAAACGGTGACGTTGAAGGTGCAAGAAAAGCGAAAGAGCGAGGTCATGAAATTGACCAAATGGAACGGGAAATCGAGTCTATTTGCTTGAAGCTCCTACTTCAACAGCAGCCTGTAGCAAAAGACCTTCGTGTGATTTCTGCCGCCCTTAAAATGATAACTGACATGGAGAGAATCGGAGATCAGGCAGAAGATATTGCCGAGATAATACCGTTTCTCAATGGCAGGACCGGCACCGAATTTGCAGATTTTAAGCTAATGGCGAAAGCAACCTGCAAAATGGTAACTGACAGCATTGATGCTTATGTAAAGCAGGACGTTGCTCTTGCTCAAGCGGTAGCCGAACACGACGACGTTGTTGACGAAGCCTTCGGCAGAATGAAAGACACGTTGATAAAAATGATATCTGAAAATAAAGCAGACGGAGAATATGCCGTGGATCTTCTCATGATTGCGAAGTATTTTGAGCGTATCGGCGACCACGCCGTGAATATTGCAGAGTGGGTAGAGTTTTCGGTAACGGGCATTCATAAAGGAGAGTAGCGCAAAAATGAAGAAAGCTAAAATCCAAAGTAATCCGTTTTGCGCCCACATTACGCTATGCGTAATGCCTAAGAAAGAGAGGTGTATGACATGATTTTTTGTGTTGATGATGACAGTACCATACGTGAAATAGAAGTTTACACGTTAGAGCAAACGGGATTTGTTGCATGCGGCTTTGCCGACGGCGCTTCTATGCTTGAAGCGTTGAAAAGCGAAATTCCCGAGCTTATTATCCTTGATATTATGATGCCGGACATGGACGGGCTTTGCGTGCTTTCAAAGCTTCGTTCTGTGGCTGAATATAAAAACATTCCCGTTATCATGGCAACCGCAAAGGGTACCGAGATGGATAAAATCAGCGGTCTTAACTTGGGTGCAGACGATTATCTTGTTAAGCCTTTCGGTGTAATGGAAATGGTTGCACGTGTTAAAGCGGTGCTTCGCCGCACGGCAAAAGAAGCTCCCGACGGTAATACCGTAATCGGCGGCATAACATTAAAAGAAAAAGAACATAAGGTAATCGCAAACGGCGAAAACGTTGAGCTTACTCACAAGGAATATGAAATGCTGCGGCTCTTCATGCACAATCCGGGCATGGTATTTTCAAGAGATAAGCTGATGAGCGAAATCTGGGGAACCGATTACGTGGGCGAAACCAGAACGGTGGATATGCACATAAAAACACTCCGCCACAAGCTCGGAAGTGCCGGCGGTCAAATTAAAACCGTAATCCGTTTCGGCTACAGATTGGAAGATAAAGTATGACAAAAAAGATATTTAATTCCATCTTTTCGGTAGCACTGATTGTTCTTCTGGCAAGCATCGGTATTGCAACCAGCTTTTTGTATGACTATTTCAACGATTCGCAGGTAAAGCAGCTGAAAGCAGAGCTTGCACTTGTTACCGATACAGTAAACGAAGTCGGCATCGAGTATTTTGAAAATTTCGGCTCCTCGGTATTTCGTTTTACCGTTGTGGATGCTGACGGAACCGTGCTTTACGACACCAAAGCAAACGTTAGCGAAATGGAAAATCACCTTGGCCGTGAAGAGATTACAGAAGCGTTTGAAAGCGGCACAGGAAGCAGTGCAAGATATTCCGCAACTCTTACAGAAAAAACCTTTTACGAAGCGGTGCTTCTCGAAAACGGCGACGTTCTGAGAATTTCAAACAGCCGTTTTACCGTTGGCATGCTTATACTCGGCATGTCACCTGCAATATGTGCAATTATTCTGTTTGCCGCAATCGTTGCAATAGTTCTTTCGACCGCTATGGCAAAAAAGATAACCGAGCCGTTAATGAAACTCAATTTAGAGCAGCCGTCAGAGAACAATACCTACGAGGAGCTTACCCCCATACTTACAAAGCTTCACAAGCAGCATAAGCAAATCAGGTCACAGATGGATGCCCTGCGACGTAAAACCGATGAGTTTGAGCAAATCATTTCTTCCATGAGCGAGGGCCTTGTTTTGCTTGACGAACACGGCATGGTAATCAGCATGAATGCGGCGGCAAAGAAGATTTTCGCCGTAAGAAACGACGTTAAAGGCAGCGACTTTCTGCTCGTTGACCGCACAAGCAAAATGGGCAAAGCCATCTGGAACGCTCTTGACGGCAAGCATAGCGAATATACCGAGGAAAGAAACGGCAGTGAGTACCAATTCACCGTCAACTCAATCATATCCGATGGCAAAACTCTCGGTGCACTTATTCTTGTATTTGATATAACCGACCGTGCTTTTGCAGAGCGTAACCGCAGGGAGTTTACTGCAAACGTCACACACGAGCTGAAAACTCCGCTTCAATCCATCATCGGTAGTGCCGAGCTTCTCGAAAACGGACTTGTAAAACCGCAGGACACTGCACGTTTCATCGGCAACATCCGCAAGGAAGCCACACGGCTTGTATCTCTTATAGACGATATTATCCGCCTTTCCCAGCTTGACGAAAAGAGTGAGCCGGCAACCGAAACCGTAGAACTTACCGAGGTTGCAAAAGAGGTTTCGGAGGTTTTGAGTGATGCGGCCGCAAAAAGAGGCGTGAAAATAAGCATAGAGGGCGAAGAGTGCACCATTTTCGGTGTCCGCCGCTATATTTATGAGATTATTTATAACCTGTGCGACAACGCCATCCGCTACAACACAGACGGCGGCAAGGTAGAAATCATAATAGGCAAGGATAGCGGTCATGCCGTTTTAACGGTAAGGGACACCGGCATAGGTATTGCCCCCGAGCATCAGAGCCGTATCTTTGAACGCTTCTACCGTGTGGACAAGAGCCACTCTAAGGAAACCGGCGGCACCGGTCTCGGACTTTCTATCGTAAAGCATGCCGTACAGTATCACAGCGGCAAAATAGCCATCGACAGCGAGGTCGGCAAAGGCACAACGGTAACGATTGTGTTCTGATAAAAATCTATTTCCAATTACATACGACACCCCCATTTTACCGGTAGGGGACGGCGTCCTCGACGTCCCGAAGCAAGATTATATCAGCAACACAAATGGAGATAAAAATTAAAACCGTCATCTTTCGATGACGGTTTTTTACTGCGGTAAATTATTGTTTAGGGTTGTAATAAAGGCTCCCTCAGACGAGGGAGCTGTCAGCGGAACGCTGACTGAGGGAGGGAAAAAAGTAACAATTAGAAATGTTCCCTCCTTCCGTCGCCTTACGGCGCCACCTTCCTCGTCTGAGGAAGGCTT
>JAZQEH010000063.1:0-4228 GCA_045538895.1 Eubacteriales bacterium | reverse complement strand
TAGTTGATAAGATAAATTATTATTTATGGGAGTAACGAAGGTGTTCTTTCTTAAGAAGAAAAAACCAAAGAAAAACTGTAAAATATTTAATAAGTAGCCGTGGCTACAGACAATATTTTTTTACAAAAAGGTTTGGAGGTGACGGAACCTTTCCTTAAAAGGTTCTGACGATTATTTCCCTAAACAATAATTTATCTTATCCGCCTCAAAAATTCACCTAAATTTCATTTACTTTTACATATTTATATAGTATAATGTAATGACATGCTTATTAGGAGGTGTTTTTTTGAAAAAAATAACATCCATTATACTTACTGCGTTACTTGCAGTCGGTCTGGTTGCTTGCGATAATACAGAGCAGACCGCCGAAGTAACAACCATCGAACCCGTTGTGACAACCACCGAGCCTGTAGTAACAACTACTGAGCCCGTGGTAACAACTACCGAACCCGTTGTGACAACCACCGAACCTGTAGTGACAACTACCGAACCCGTGGTAACAACTACCGCAGAGCCTGTAGTAACAACCACCGAGCCTGTGGTGACAACCACCGAGCCTGTAGTGACAACAACCGCAGAACCTGTGGTAACAACTACTGAACCCGTGGTAACAACTGCGGAACCCGTGGTAACAACCGCAGAGCCTGTAGTAACAACTACCGAACCCGTAGTAACAACTGCGGAACCCGTGGTGACAACCACTGAGCCTGTGGTAACAACTGCAGAACCCGTTGAAACCACCGAGCCTGAAGAATTCAATATCGAAACTGCAAATCTTGGCGACTACGTATTGCTTGGCAAATACATCGGCATAGAGGTATTCGTGCCTGCTCCCGAGCCGATAAGCGACACCGAGGTTGACGAGCAGATAAATGCGATTATAAGCAGCCTGCCTCTCAAGCCCGAGCAGGCGATTACAAACCGTGCCTGTGCCGAGGGCGATTCGGTCAATATCAACTTTGTAGGTACGCTTGACGGTGTTGCATTCGAGGGCGGTTCTGCCGAGGCACAGCCGCTTACTCTTGGAGAAGGCAGGTTTATTCCAGGCTTTGAGGAGGGAATTATAGGCAAGATTCCCGGAGACGTTTTCACAATAACCGTTACGTTCCCGACGGATTACCACGCAGCAGACCTTGCGGGCAAGGAAGCACAGTTTGAGATAACTCTCAACTATATTTATCCTCCGCTTTCCGATGAGATCGCACTTGAATACTTCGGCAACAATTCCGCCGAGGAGCTTCGCACGGCAGTGCGTGCCGAGCTTGAAAAGCAGGCATATGCAGCTCTTGCCGACGAAAGAGAAGCGGCGGCATGGACAAAGGTTCTGGCAAATTCCGCCGTTGCGGTTTACCCCGATGACCTTGTAAATGAGGAGTTTGAAATCCAGAAGGAAAGCTACAGGCAGCTTGCAGAAGGCTACGGTATGACGTATGAGCAGCTTTTTGAAGTCGGCTACGGTATAGCGGTGGGCGAGGCTGAGGAGATTTTGTTTGAGGCGGCTAAAAACGCTACAAAGCAAAAACTTGTGCTTTTTGCTATAGCACGTGAAAAGGGTATGCCGCTTGACGATGCTTCCTATGAGGCCGATATGCTTGCGCTTGCACAAAGCTTTGGAATCACAAGCATTGATGAACTGCTCAGTGCAACCGGCTACACAAAATCACAGATTAAGGAGATGCTTATTTATTCAAGCGTCATTGCCGAAATCGTTGAAAATGCAAACTTTGTCGAAACGAGCAAATAAGGAGATATAATAAATGAAGAAATTTGTAAAGTGCGGTGCTTTGCTTTTGGCAGTTGCTTTTGCACTTGCGGGATGCGTTTCTGTTGACGTAAGCGAGAACACAACCGCAGATGTGACAACCACCGAAGCGGTTACAACCGCAGAAACCACCGCAGAAACTACTGCAGAAACCACAGAAGAAACGGCAGAAGAATACGTTGCAAATTATCCCGACGGCTACGATTATTTCAACGCTGACCTTTCAAAGCACGTTACCCTCGGTCAGTACAAGGGACTTACCGTTGAGATCGGCTATGAAGAGGAGCTTTCCGCCGAGGAGCTTGCTGAAATAATCTTCTACTACCGTTCGCAGTACGCTACCGCAGGTGAGCCGATTACCGACCGTGCGGCAGTTCTTACTGATACTGTAAACATCGACTACCTTGGAACTATTGACGGCGTTGCATTTGAGGGCGGCACGGCACAGGGGCAGTCGCTGCGTCTTGGTGACGGCAGATTTATCCCCGGCTTTGAAGACGGTATCGTTGGCATGCGTGTAGGCGAAAAGAAGACTATTGACGTTACCTTCCCCGAGGATTACGGTGTTGATACACTCAATGGCAAGGCGGCAAAATTTGAGATCACTCTCAATTCCATTGCACCGAGCGTGCTTCCCGAATATAACGACGAGTTCGTTTCCAAAAACTTCGCAAATTACGGCATGAACACCGTGGCAGAGTTTGAGCAGTATTTCAAGGAAGATTACAAGTATAATCTTATCGAGGAAAAGAATTCGGCAGTGCTTGCGGCAGTTACCGCAGCCGCTACCGTAAACGGCTATCCCGAAGGCCTCATTGAGGATTACGTAAACCAGCAGATCATAAGTGAAAAAGGCTATGCCGAAATGTACAACATGGAGTTTGAGGAATATCTTTCCACAGGCTACGGTATGACTTATGCGGAATACGAGGCAACCGTAAGAAAGAATGCTCAGGCTACCGTTTCGCAGGAGATGGTTGTGTTTGCCATTGCCGATGCCGAGGGCATAACCGTGAGCGATGACGATATCGAAAACGAAATCGCAAATTATATCGCTTACTACGGTGCAGAATCTAAGGAAGCGCTTCTTGAGTCGCTCGGCATGGGCGAGAAGCTTTTCCGCAACTCGGTTGAGTTCTCCGTAACCTATAACAAGGTTCTCGGAATTTTAAGGGACAACACAACGTTTACTGTTGTAAAATAAAACAAATTTGAATGGAGTATAAAAAATGAAAAAGACACTTGTAGCAACCCTTTTGGCAGTAATGCTTGTATTCTCACTCGTAGCATGCTCTGACGGCAGTCTTGATTACACTGAAGTTAACCTTGCAGATGACGGATACGTAACACTCAAGGATTACAAAGACATCGGACTTGACCTTAGCATGTTTGTAAGCCTTCCCTCCGAAACAGAGATGGTTAACCACCTCTCCCACGTTAAAGACCACCTCACCGCACTTGACCGTGCATGTGCAGACGGCGATATCGTTAACATCGACTTTGCAGGCACGATCGACGGCGTTGCGTTTGACGGCGGCTCCGCAGAGGAAACATTCCTTCTTCTCGGCTCCGACACTATGATCGACGGCTTTGAGGACGGCATCGTAGGTATGAGCGAGGGTGAAGTAAAGACTATTGACGTTACCTTCCCCGAAGATTATGGCAATGACGAGCTTAACGGCAAGCCTGCACAGTTTGAAATTACTCTCAATGCAGTTTATGACAAGAGCGTGCTTGAAGATCCCGAAGTAATTGCACACGTTGAGGCTGAAACCGACAGCACTGATACCGTATGGACACTTATTTCAGGCTACGCAACCGTAAACAAGTACCCTGAAAAGTATCTTAAGAGCGTTGCTGATACTATCTATAAGAACTATGAGTATACCTACAGAATGTACGGTCTTATGGAAAACATGAGCACCTACGGCATCACCGATGAAAGCTGCCTTGAGGAAGCAAAGAAATCCGTAGGCGATGAGCTTATCATTTACGCTTTCGTACAGGCAGAGGGACTCACCTACACCGAAGAGGAGTTCAATGCAAAGGCTGAAAAGCTCGCCGCTACATACGGCTATGCGAGTGCAGACGAGTTCAAGGCTGCTGTAGACAAGAAGGCTATCGAAACCGAGGTTTACAAGGACAAGGTTATCGAGAGAGTTACCGAGCTCAGCAAGATTTCCGCTGAAAAACGTCAGGAAGAGTTTGCTGAGGAAGTGACCGGTGAGGCTACCGAGGCAGTTACCGAGCCCGTAGAAACCACCGCAGCAGTAACCGAATAAAATGCAATCGCCTGCGTGGAACACGCAGGCGAGTTTTGTGTCGTAGTTGATAAGATAAATTATTATTTATGGGAGTAACGAAGGTGTTCTTTCTTAAGAAGAAAAAACCAAAGAAAAACTGTAAAATATTTAATAAGTAGCCGTGGCTACAGACAATATTTTTTTACAAAAAGGTTTGGAGGTG
>JAZQEH010000062.1:0-7378 GCA_045538895.1 Eubacteriales bacterium | reverse complement strand
AAGGGGGCTGTCGCCGAACGGCGACTGGGGGATACGTTCTAAACTATTGTTATTACTACGTTTTTACGTATCCCTCCACCGCCAAGGCGGTCCCCCTCCCTTTAGGCAAGGGAGGCAATATAAACAATAATTTACATTCCCGAAAGGAGGCAAACATGAATTCATTTTTTAAGAGCCGTGCGTTTGCGGTGCTGCTTACGCTCCTTATAATACTTGCAGGCGTACCCACCATTCTTACAGCAATGGGGCAGGGCTCGCTCGTCCGTGATGCGGCGATGACTGTAGTCACACCGTTTATGCGTGGCGCAAGTGCCATAGGCAGTTCACTTCGCGGATTTTCAGAGTATTTCACCGAATTTGACCGCCTCAAGGAAGAAAACAAAATCCTCTCCGAGCGTGTAAAAACGCTTGAAGAGCAGATATATGATGCAAAGCTGCTTGAAAGCGAAAACGAATGGATGCGTACCTATCTCGGTGCCAAGCGTACACACACGGAGTATTCATATCTTGATGCAAATCTTATCGGACGTGAGTCGGGAAAATACATTTCCTCGTTCACGCTTGACCGTGGCACGGCTTCCGGAGTTGAGGTTGGTATGCCGGTTGTCACCGATGACGGTATTGTGGGCAGAGTAACCGAGGTCGGATTCACGTTCTGCCGTGTTTCTACCGTGATAAACTATGACTCCTCTGTTGGCGCGTACGTTGAGCGAAGCGGCGAGGTCGGCATAATATGCAGCAGCTTCGACAGTCGCCGTGAGGGCTTTTGCACGCTCGAATATCTGCCGTTTGACGCAGACGTTGCACCCGGCGACAGGGTGTATTCAAGCGGACTTGGCAGTGTTTATCCGAGAGGACTATTTGTAGGCGAGGTCGTAGAGATTACGGGCGATGACGTAAAGCACACAAAAATTGCGGTTGTAAAGCCTGCCGCTTCCCTTGAAAATATAACCAAGGTAATGATTTTAACTGATTACACGGTGGAGTAGATTATGCGTTTATCTTTGAGAGAGCAACCCGTGATAAAATCGGCGGCATATTCGCTTGTCTGCTTTGCACTTCTGCTGTTTTCGCACTCGTTTTTGCCCTCACTCGGCATTTTTGCAAACAAACCCACTCTGCTTATTGCTGCTGTGAGCAGCCTTGCACTTTTCGAGGGCGTAAAGTATGCAAGCTTTATAGGACTTGTGTTTTCGGTGCTTGAAACGCTGATATGCGGCACAAATACGCTGATTTTTCCGTTGTTTTACACGGTGTTTGCCATTTTATGCACATGGCTTTTTGAAAACTTTTTTGTAAAGAACTTTTTCTCGTGGTTCTGCTATACCGTAGGCGGCATAGCGGCTCATGCGATAATATCGCTTTTCGCTCCCGTTTCGGACTGGGGCATTGCGGCTACGGGGATTTTAGCGGAGCATACTCTGCCTGCATTTGCACTCTCGGTTGCATTTTCGCTTCCGCTATATCCTGTCTTTAAGGTGATTAAGCGTAAAACAGACAAATAAAAACAAAAGGAGGGCGGTACAAATGAAACAGACACGTTTGTCTTTAAGACTTGCGGCTTTGGCGGTGATTTTTATTATAATTTGTGCCGTCTATCTGGTTGTGCTTGTAAATTTGCAGATTACAGGGCAGGACTATTACACGATAATTGAAGAAAATACCACAACACGCTACGTTTCGATTGATGCAAAGCGTGGCGAGATATACGACAGAAACGGCAAGGCGCTTGTAATCAACACAACAAACTACTGCATCAGCCTTGAATACGGTGCAATGCCGAGGGGCAATGCGGATTTCAATGAGGTTATTTTAAAAACACGCAATGCGGTTATTGATGGCGGTGGCGAAAGCTGCCTTACAACCCCTGTTTTCCCGTATAAGGGAAGCTATCCGAACTATATCCGTGATGCCGATTTCTTTGCGAGTGCCACAAACCGCATGAAATTTGCATCGCTTATAAAGCGGCTGGAGCTTGACGAGGACGTAAGCGATAAGGAGCTTTTTGAGTTTCTTGTAAAGCGTTACGGCATAGCGGTAATTGATAAAAACGGTGTGAGTGAAAACTACTCTGCAAAGGATGCGGATATACTGTTCAGAACACGTTTTTACATGGAGTATATGCAGTTCAGCCGTGTTGAGCCGTACACCGTGGCAAAGAATCTGCCGATGACGGCACTCACATATGTAAAAGAGCTTGCGATTCATCAGGTGATGGTTACCGAGGAGGCGGCACGCACGTATATTTATGACGGCTATGCCTCGCACATTCTCGGCCATATCGGACAGATACCTGCCGAGGAGCTTGACAGCTACATCGAAAAGGGCTACAGCGGTGATGCATACGTTGGTCGCTCGGGCATGGAAAAGGAATGTGAGGAGTATCTCCGTGGCGAAAACGGAGTTTTGCAGATTGTTGAGGATGCCTACGGCAACATAATTTCGCAAACCGTTATCAAAGAGCCTGTTTCGGGCAAGGACGTTTATCTCACTATAGATATCGACTTGCAGATCTCGACAGAAAAAGCCCTCTCCGACAATATAAAAATCATCAACGAGAGAGCGGCAAGCGAGAAGGGCGAGCATGACGGTGAGGATGCAAAATGCGGTGCGGCGGTTGGCATTGACCCGTCAAGCGGCGAAGTGTTAGCCCTTGCTTCATACCCCACGTTCAACCTATCGGAGTACATTGAGAACTATAAACTTTATTCACAGAACCCTCTCCGTCCGCTTTATAACCGTGCAACGCTCGGAACCTATACCCCCGGTTCAACCTTTAAGCCCGGAGTTGCGGCGGCGGCACTTGAGGAGGGCGTTATCAGCGTAAACACCACCGTTTATGACGACGGTGTGTATGAGTTCGGTGACTACAGCCCCCGTTGCTGGTATTATCTGCGGTATAACAGAGGTCACGGTTCGCAGAACGTTGTGCAGGCCATTCAGAATTCCTGTAACGTATTTTTCTATGACGTGGGCAACCGCCTCGGCATCGCAAAAATCAATGAGTATGCCAAAAAGTTCGGACTCGGTGAGCCTACGGGCATCGAGCTTTCCGAGTCGAGCGGTATTCTTGCAGGCCCCGCATACAGCGAGAGCCGTGGCGATATCTGGGTGCCGGGTAACACCTTGCAGGCGGCAATCGGTCAGTCGGACAATATGTTTTCACCGCTTCAGCTTGCGGTATACACAAGTGCTTTGATTAACGGCGGCACAAGGTATAAGACGCATTTGCTTCACGAGGTACGCTCGTTTGCAAGCGGCGAGCTTTGCGTAAAGAAAGAGCCGCAGGTCGTTGCAAAAATCGACTTCCGTCAGGGAATATTGCAGACCGTGAAAAGTGCGATGAAGGACGTGGTTGAAAGTGGCTCGGCTTCACGTATTTTCCGTGGCTATGACATAGCGGTAGGCGGTAAAACGGGTACTGCACAGGTTGGCGGTGACAGAAGCGACAATGCGCTATTTATCGGCTTTGCACCGTATTCAACACCTGAAATTGCGGTTGCGGTTGTAATCGAGCAGGGTGCAAACGGCACCGATGCGGCATACACCGCAAAGGCGATGTACGATAGCTACCTCAAAGGTGAGCAGTACGAGTCGCAGTATGAGAAAATAGAAGTATTACCGTAATAGATGTGGGGATGCTTTTGAAAAAGCACCCCACACCCCCGCAAAACTTTTAAACAAAAGCATATTGATACAAGCAATTCACTTTTCATAAATTTTTGAAAGGGTGTGGGAAAACTTTTTATAAAAAGTTTTCCTGCGTCGATTTTCTCCATGACAAAATATGAACTTGGGCGGCTTTGTGCCGCAGAACTTGAAAAACTTTATCCCAATGCGGTGTGTTCGCTTGAATACGGCGGTGAAGCATGGAAGCTGCTTGTAATGGCACGCCTCTCTGCACAGTGTACCGATGCAAGAGTAAACATTGTGTCAAAGCCGCTTTTTGAGCGTTTCCCCACGGTGCAGGCACTTGCCGATGCTGATATAACCGTGCTTGAGGAGCTTGTCCGCCCGTGCGGACTCTATAAAACCAAGGCGAAAAGCATCAAAGAAGCCTGCGAAATCATCGTCCGTGACTATGGCGGCGAGATACCAAGGACTCTTGATGAGTTGCTCACGCTCCCCGGAGTGGGACGTAAAATAGCAAACCTTATCCTCGGCGACCTTTTCGGTCAGCCGAATATCGTTACCGACACGCATTGCATCCGTATTTGCGGCAGACTCGGCTTTTATCCTACAAGCGAAAAGAATCCCGCAAAAATCGAGAAAATTTTAGATAAATACATCGAAAAATCGCAGCAAAGCGACTTTTGCCACAGAATTGTGCTGTTTGGACGTGACGTTTGCACCGCCCGAAGCCCGAAATGCGGTGAGTGCGTAATGAAAGATTTTTGTAAATATAAAAAATAGTTTGCATTTTCTGCAAATAGAGTATATAATAGTATAATAGTATTTTTATAAAAGAGGAAAAAATTATGCAGCGAGTATCTATTAAAAGCATTTATGCGTCAGCGAGTGACTATGCTGACAAGCAGATTACCGTTTGCGGCTGGGCACGCTCTATCCGTGCTTCCAACGCATTCGGCTTTATAGAGCTTAACGACGGTAGTGCCTTCGGCAATCTTCAGGTCGTTTTTGAGGCTGATAAAATAAATAATTACACCGAAATTGCAAAGCAGAACGTTGGTGCTGCATTTGTTGTAAGCGGTACACTTGTGCTTACTCCCGATGCAAAGCAGCCCTTTGAACTCAAGGCTGATGTAGTTGAGGTTGAGGGTACCTCCACTCCCGAGTATCCGCTTCAGAAAAAGCGTCACAGCCCCGAGTTCCTTCGTACCATCGCACATCTTCGTCCCCGTGCAAACCTTTACAATGCGGTTTTCCGTGTAAGAAGCGAGTGTGCATTTGCAATTCACAAGTTCTTTAACGAGCGTGGCTTTGTTTATGTAAACACCCCCATCATCACCACCTCCGACTGTGAGGGTGCAGGCGAGATGTTCCGTGTTACCACTCTCGACCCCGAAAACATTCCGCTTACCGAGGACGGCAAGGTTGACTACTCTCAGGACTTCTTCGGCAAGCCCACCTCTCTCACCGTTTCCGGTCAGCTCAACGGCGAAACCTTTGCAATGGCATTCGGCAATATCTATACGTTCGGTCCTACGTTCCGTGCAGAGCGCTCCAACACACAGCGTCACGCAGCAGAGTTCTGGATGATGGAGCCTGAAATGGCATTTGCAGACCTCGTTGACGATATGAACATCGCCGAGGATATGATTAAATATATCGTTAAACACGTTATGGCTACATGCCGTCAGGAGCTTGAGTTCTTTAATCTGCGTGTTGATAACACTCTTCTTGAACGTCTTGAAAACCTCGTTTCCAACGACTTTGCAAGAGTTACCTATACAGAGGCAATTAAGCTTCTTGAAGAAAGCGGCAACAAGTTTGAGTACCCCGTTTCGTGGGGCATTGACATGCAGACCGAGCATGAGAGATACCTCACCGAAAAGATTTTCGGTAAGCCCGTTTTCGTTACCGATTACCCGAAGGAAATCAAGGCATTCTACATGCGTCTTAACGACGATAACAAGACCGTTGCGGCAATGGATATGCTCGTTCCCGGTGTAGGTGAGCTTATCGGCGGTTCGCAACGTGAGGAGCGTCTTGACTACCTTAAGGCGGCAATGGAGCGTTTCGGACTCAACGAGGAGGACTACTGGTGGTACCTCGACCTCCGTCGTTTCGGCGGCACAAAGCATGCAGGCTTCGGTCTTGGCTTTGAGCGTCTTGTAATGTACATCACCGGTGTTTCCAATATCCGTGACGTTGAGGCGTTCCCCAGAACCACAGGCACAGCAGAGTTTTAATCAGGAGAAAACCTTACATGAAATATATCGACCTTCCTTTAGAAGAAAAGAAAGAGCAGCTTAAGCGTGCTCAGATTGAGTACGATTGTCTTTGCAAGCTCAAGCTTTCGCTTGACCTTTCACGCGGCAAGCCTATAGGTGAGCAGCTTGACATTTCAAACGAGATGCTCCCCGAGCTTTCGGGCGAGGATTGCATCGGCGAAACCGGTGTTGACTACCGTAACTACGGTATGCTTGACGGTATTCCCGAGGCAAAGCGTCTTTTCTCGGAGCTTACCGAGATACCCGAAAAAAACATTTTTGTTGGCGGCAACTCAAGCCTCAACATGATGTATGACGCACTTACACGTCTTATGCTTTTCGGTGCACCAGATGTAAATATACCGTGGTGCAAGTACGATAAGGTTAAGTTTATCTGTCCCGCCCCCGGCTATGACCGTCATTTTGCAATTCTTGAAACTCTCGGCATCGAGATGATTACCGTAGAGTATCTTGAAAACGGTCAGCCCGATATCGACAGAATTGAGGAGCTTGCAAAGGATAAGGACGTACACGGCATTATCTGTGTACCTAAATATTCCAACCCCACGGGCTATACCTATGACCGTGAGGTTGTCCGCAGACTTATGAGAATGGAGTGCGCAGCACCCGACTTCCGCATTGTCTGGGACAACGCATATTTCATCCACGATATCTATTCCGAGGAAAAGCTTGCAAACATCTTTGAGTTCGGCAAGCGTTACGGCACAGAGGACAGAATCCTCTATTTTGCCTCCACCTCTAAAATTACATTCCCCGGTGCGGGCGTTGCTATGATGGCAATGAGCGAAAAGAACATGGCTCAGGCTAAAAAGCTTATCGGTGTGCAGACCATCGGCAGCGACAAGCTCAATCAGCTCCGCCACGTGCGTTTCCTCAAGGATGCCGAAAACACCCGCCGCATTATGGAAATGCATGCAGATATCATCCGTCCCAAGTTTGAGATCGTCCTCGAAACTCTTGAGGCAGAGCTTGGCGGACTCGGCATTGCAAGCTGGACAAAGCCTAACGGCGGCTATTTCATCAGCCTTACCGTTATGGACGGCTGTGCAAAGCGTGTATGGAATCTGATGAAGCAGGCAGGCGGTGTGCTTACAACTGCGGGTGCAACCTACCCCTACGGCAAGGACCCCCGTGATGCAAACATCCGTCTTGCACCGACATTCTCGGCACTCCATGAGCTTGAGGTATGTATTCAGGCACTTTCGGCGTGCATCCGTCTTGCATCACTTGAAAAGATGCTCGGCGATGAAAAATAAGTAAAACGAAAATTCACTTGCTTTTGCAAGTGAATTTTTTTTGCGGATTGTAAATTAAGGTTTACATTAACAAGCCTTCCTCAGACGAGGAAGGTGGCGCCGTAAGGCGACGGAAGGAGGGAACATTTCTAATTGTTACTTTTTTCCCTCCCTCAGTCAGCGTTCCGCTGACAGCTCCCTCGTCTGAGGGAGCCTTTATTACAACCC
>JAZQEH010000061.1:0-7855 GCA_045538895.1 Eubacteriales bacterium | reverse complement strand
CAAAAGCAAATTTGTTATTGTTTTATTCTTTGGTATACTGTACCATATACTTGTATTCAATAAGGAGGAGAAAAATGAAATTCAAGACATATCTATTTGATTTTGACGGAACCTTAGTTGACTCAATGCCGACTTTTGCATCTGTGATGTTAAGAATACTTAAAGAAAGCAATATTGCTTTTGAAAGTGATATAATAAAAATAATTACTCCTTTGGGATATAAAGGCACGGCTAAATACTTTAAAAAGCTTGGTCTTGATATGCCCGAGGAACAAATGGTTTCCCAAATGAATACTTACGCACTGGAGGAGTATAAATATCGTATCGGTGCCAAGAAGAATGTTATTTGCACATTAAAAATATTAAAAGAGAATGGTGCGGATTTAAATATTTTGACGGCAAGCCCACATTCAATGCTGGATGTTTGCCTTAAAAGACTCGGAATATATGATATGTTTACAAATGTGTGGTCGTGTGATGACTTTTACACTACCAAGGCTGATGTGAATATATACAAAATGGCTGCTGAAAAGATAGGGAAACCTATTGACGAAATATTATTTCTTGATGATAATTATGATGCAGACAAAACCGCAAAATTGTCGGGAATAAAGGTGTGCGGTGTTTATGATCTATCATCCGAAGACTATATAAATGATATAAAAAGCGTTGCGGATTATTATATTTATGATTTTTCTGAAATACTTGAATTGGAAAGGAAAAAGGAGAATTAAATGATGAAATTATCCGAGGAATTATACACACTTGCTCAAAGATTTGGTGACTTTAAGGCTATAGAAATAGCAAAGGAAGCGGGTTTTGATGCAATAGATTATTCATATTATTACGATAAAAACTGTGAAGAAGTTTTAGGTGACGGCTATAAAGAATATGCAAAAAAAATAAGAAAACATCTTGATGATGTCGGTATAATTTGCAATCAGGCGCATGAGCCGTTCTCTTTTAGATACGGCATGGAAAATAATATTAATGAACAAAGTTATCTTTGGTTGACACGTGCTTTGGAATCAGCATCGATTCTCGGCGCAAAAAATATAGTAGTACATTCGATAACCGTTCCCGAAGATGTAAATTTTGAGGAGTATAATATTGAATATTATAAAAGCTTAGTTCCGTATTGCGAAAAATTTGGCATTCACATCGCTGTAGAAAATCTGTTTATCAGAGATAAGAAGAGAAGTAGGTTCAACAGCAAACTGGGAACTCCCGAAGAATTAAACAGTATAGTTGAAAAAATCAATTCTCCGTGGGTTGTAGCCTGTGTGGATATTGGTCATGCCGCATTGACCGGATATGAACCCGAAGACTTTATTAAAGATGTGAACCCGGGCATATTAAAAGCGTTGCACGTGCAGGATAATGACTATATGGAAGACAGACATATTTTGCCGTATACGGGTAAACTGAATTGGGAAGCTATTATGAAATCTTTGAAAAAGGCAGAGTATACCGGAGATTTAACTTTGGAAATTATTAAGTTTTTAGACAAATTCCCGAATGAACTTCTTCCTGAAACATTAAAGTTTGCTGCTTCGGTTGGCAAACACCTTGTTACGATATATAACGGGTGAATGTTATCATTTTCTCATGAGTTTTGACGGACTTATTCGTAACCTTGTGATATGGCACCCGATTGCGAGGAGTGTCATGAAAATATTGTAAATAAACGACCGTATTACCGGGAGCATTCAATCTCGGTGATGCGGTCGTGTTAATATAATAAGGAAGAGAAGGGCAGAAAGATGATACTTGAAGAATTATGGTAGCGAAAGTATTTTTTTGCAAAAGCAAATTTGTTATAGTTTTGTTTTTTGGTATACTGTACTATATAGGTAGGGAGGTGGTTATATGTCCATTGAATACAAAGCTCTTGCGAGTGAATTACTTGCAAAAGAGAATCGCAAGAATATAATAATGGAAGTTTTTGACCGTTTCTCGGTCAACTGCATTAACAGTAATAGTCTTGATTCCAAAAAACTTGATGCTTTGATTGAAGAGTTTGACCAATCAAGTGACGATATTGAATTGCTTTCGCTTATCATAGCGACGGTGCATGCCGCAGTTCAGGAAAATGAAAAAGAGGGACAGCACTTTGCCGCCCGTATAACGCAGTATCTTGAAGACCATTACACCGATACGAAGACAGTTTATCAAATCGCAAGCGAGCTGAATATAAGTTATTATTATTTAAGCCATTTTGTAAAAAAGTATTTCGGCATTTCGGTTAGTGCGTTGCGCAGTAAAATTCGTGTTTGCAAGGCGAAAATAGCACTTGTGAATTCGGATACAAATATTTCTACAATTGCAACAGAGTGCGGTTTTGACAGCGTTTCATATTTTACAGAGGTGTTCACGTCGGTAACGGGTATGTCGCCACGCAGTTATAGGGCACAGTATGCGGATAAAGTTTATCTTGATTATTATAATGATGATGATATAGGTCTTGCAAATCTGCTTGACAACGTTCGCCTTACGGATAACCTTGTCGAAGCGGATGCAGAGGCAAAGATATATGCGGTTTCGATGCCCGATGAAGAATATAAATTCTTGCACGAAGCAGCGATAATAGATTTTAAAGGAACTTTGTTTACATCATGGTATAACTGCCATGAAAAAGAACTCAGCGGACATACTCCGATTCGCGGAAAGCGTTCGTTTGACGGCGGCAAAACCTGGTCGGACGTTGAAATTATCGAGGAGCAGGCAAATGACGATGCAAGTATTTTGTACTGTCCGCCCGTATATGGAATTTGTGATGATAAGCTATATCTTTTCATCAATGAGATGGTCGCACCCGATTATATCCATGCATTAAATCTGTATGTATTTGATGAAATGCAAGATAAATTTGTAAAACTGTGGTCAAGACCGATTCCGTTTAAAATAAATACAAACGTTGTAACTCTTGCAAACGGAAAGCTTATGCTGCCCGGAAGATGCTGTCAGCTTGATTCTTTCCCCAACACCCCTGCGGTGCTTATTTCAGACAGCGGAAAGATAGATGCAGAGTGGCGACTTGTGAAAATAGCGAAAAACGGCGATTTGCCAAACGGTACTGTTTACCGTCATCCCGAAATCAGTGCGGTTGTATCGGGTGAAACGGTTACCATGTTCTGCCGCAATGACAGAACAAAAGTTCCCATCGTTTACTTTTCGCATGATAACGGCGAGAGCTGGTCGATGCCGTATGCACACGATATTCCGTTTTCGTCATCCAAGATGTATGCAGGCACACTTGCAGACGGCAGAAATTATGTTGTTGGCAATATCCGCATTAAGGGTAAGCATCCGAGAGGAGTGCTTGCGCTGTATTTAACCGATGTGGGAAGCACCGCTTTTTCAAAAATGTGCGTGCTTGCCGACGGCGAGCATCCCGATTTTAAAAACAGTGCAGCATGGCATTATCCGGCGGTTACCGAGCAAAACGGTAATCTTAAGGTTATATGCACGGTTTCTTTCACCGACAAAACGAGAGGTGCCGTGATGATTGACATAGATACTAATAAAATATAAGGAGAAGAAAATGAAAAAGATTGTTATCGCATTTATTTGCCTCTCTGTTTTGTTAACGCTTTCCGTAAGTGCTACAAACGTAAGAGGTGACGTTGACGGGAGCGGCAGTCGCTCAGTTGTCGACGTATTGCAGGTTGTACGTTCGCTTATAAATAAGGAGTCTTTGCAGGGCAGTGACGTAAACCGTGACGGTAAAATAAATTTGCTTGATGCCGTATATTTGTTTGAGATGGTTGCGAGAGACGTCAAAGAGCCTGAAGATATTGACGGCATGACACTTCTTGAATTTGTATCCGAAAATCACTCGCCAAAGGCTGCGGGCGATGCCGTGATGAAAGGCATGATTCGCATTACCTCAGACGAGATGAAGGGTACACACGATGCCGACCATATTTATGTAAACGGTAAGATATATGCCGCTTACGAGGCAAACAACGAAAAGCCCGGTGACCCCGGTACTTATGAAAAGGAATATGCCGCACTTGCAATTATCGACCTTGAAAACTTTACGGTAGATAGCATTGAAAAGTTTGCCTGGGGCGAGCAGGTATATTCAAACGTAACTATGCTTAAGGGCAGTGCATACGTTCCGAGAATTATCCGCAAGGACGAAAACACGCTACGTTTCTTTTTCTCAAACAATGCGGTTGACGCAAGTAGCGGATACATCTATTACGTGGACTATGACATTGCAACAACCACATTTGATGACAGTGCATACCGTCTTAAAATTATGACACCGAACGGTGCAGTTGATTTTAGTGCCGAAGTCTATGCCGCACTTTTCCGTGCAGATGGACACGTTTGCGACGATAGCACCATCGGACATTTCCTTTTTGACATTTTTGACGTAGGCGATACGAAATATATCGCACTCAACAACTTCCGCGGTGCACAGAATTCACTTGCAAAATTCAACGATACGTATGACTGCGTTGAAATCATCGGCAATATCGGCGGTTCGTATGATGAATACAGAACAACCGAAAGCGGCATTATGCAGCTCAAAGACGGAACTTGGATGTCCATCCTCCGTGACCACGTTGGCGATAAGACGTATTCTTTCTCCTATAGCGAAGACGGCACTGAGTGGACAGAGCCTGCAAAAGAAGACTTTATGACAACCGGTTACACCTCAAAACCCACACTTGACCGTTTTGGCGACTACTATTTCATGGGATATAACGACCTTTCAAGAGGACTTTTCCACATTGCATACTCACTTGACGCAAAGAATTGGACGGTGCTTTATTCCTTCCATTCACCCACAACCTTCCAGTATCCTAAACTTGCCATTTATGAAGGACAGATGTACATTAGCGCAACAATGGGCGAAAAAGAGAGCATCTGGTTTGGCAAACTTCCGATTTACGAAAAAGAGGGAAACCTCTACATTGTTGAGGAGCACAGCGAGTTTGAGCAGTCGTTTAATGACCTCTCAGACTTTACCGTACTCTATGACGGTGTACAGACCAATGAGAACGGCACGGTTTGGAGCACTTACTTAAAGCGTGACGCTGATGGTGTATACTTCTATGCCGAAACAGACGGCAAAATGCTTGATGACAAACTTATATTCCTTATTGACACCGTTGGTACTGCGACCAAACTCAGCGCAACCACATCTCCCGACAATCTTATGTTCCGTTTCTACGGCAACTCACACGTGCAGTCGGTTTACGAAGAGGGAACAAGAGGTTACAGAGAGATTGCAACGTTTAATAACGTGAAATTCTTTAAGCGTGAATATAACGGCGGCACAAAGATAGGCCTTTACATCCCCTACAGTGCAATAACCGAGATTGCACCCTTTGCAACTGCCGCATCGGCAGATTCTGATTTGTACGTTGCAGTTTACGGTGCAGATACAAGTTCTGGCAAAGAATATTCCCCGACCATTGCGGGTACTAAGATAAAGTATTCCAATACTACAACCTATGCGTTATTTACTCCCTCGGGCGAAATAACTGCAAGACAGTAAAGGAGAAAAAGAATGATGAAAAAAAGAGTATTAAGCATTTTGCTTGCCATGGTTTGTCTATGCATCTTTACATGCATTGTATTCGCGGCAGAAGAAACTTTTATTAACCCTGTTGCGAACGGTGCAGACCCGTTTGTATTTAAGGATACCGACGGAACATATTACTTGTATGTTACAAGCGGCGGCAACTACGGCTACCGCGTTTACACCTCTGCAAACCTTGTAGAATGGGAATCACAGGGTTACTGCCTTAAGCCGGAAGATGTTTATATCGATCAGAACATCGTTTCCAGAACGCTTAAGAGTGACGGTACGTATTCCGATAAGGTATATCCCAATTTCTGGGCACCCGAAGTTATCAAAGACGGAGATACCTATTATATGGTATATACCGCACAGGAGCATATCGGTATTGCAACGGCCGACAGTCCGCTCGGTCCGTTTAAGAACGATGCAACCTCTTATCTGATTCCTTATGAAATCACCGGATTTGAGGACGGTGATACAGGTGCGACAGTTTCCACGTTTAAGTGTATAGACGGTCATTTCTATAGAGATGATGATGGCACGGTTTATCTCTATTTCGTTTCTAATAAAGAGTTTGCTATGAATGGCTCAAGCGTTACCAAGGGCAATAATATCTGGGGCGGACCCTTTGACCTTGAAACTTTGACATTTGCAAACGGCTATCCTAAGTTGCTTGTGAAAAACGAAAGCGAAACCGGTCAGAATTCGTATGCCGGTTGGGAAAACCAAAGCAGTACAAGTTGGTTGACTCCTCATAAATATGACGGTTCGGCTGTAGCAGAAGGCCCTGAAATGCTGAAACATAACGGAAAATACTATCTTACATTTTCTCAGGATAGTTATTCGAGCCCACAGTATTCCGTTTTTTACGTAACGGCTGACAGTCCTATGGGACCGTTTGACTCCAATGCAAAGACGCTTGCATTTATTACAGATGACCAGAGTCAATCCGATTCTGCAAATCCGCACCTCTACGGTACGGCACATCATGCATTTACTACCTCTCCTGACGGAAGTCAACTTATTATGGTTTACCACGCACACCGCAGTATCAATGCTGTAGCGGAAAGACGTGTTTGTATTGACGTTGCAGGCTTTGACGAAAGTGGCAATTTCTGGGCAGGCACCGTGAACAAGGGACATCCCACCGCCACTGCCCAGCCTCTCCCGTCCGGTGGTACACTTGAGCGTAAAGAGCATCTGACAGGTTCTTTTGCAAACATCCCAGATCTCCCTACCGTTTATGTTGCAAACGAAGACGGTGACGACAGTGCGGCAGGTACTGCGGCAGCTCCCTTAAAGACGATTACTGCAGCGTGTGCAAAGCTTGAAAACGGCGGCACAATCATAATTACCCAGCTTTATCAGGCGAACGGAGAGACTTCTGCTGATTATCTGGATATTCCGTCAGTTAACGGTCCTCTTATGATTAAGGGCGCAATGAAAGCTACTCCGTTGTCATTCAAGTTTATCAGCATCAATTCGGATATTTACTTTGAAAACATCTCTTTCTGGCCCGCAACGCTTTCTGACATTGCAGTTATCGAATGTAATTTTAATAATGTTGTAATGGGCGATGGCGTAAGCTGTATTTCTCAGCCTACAAGAAAGACCTTCCCGTATCTTGTCGGCGGTAATTGGTGGTCAAATAACACTTCCGGCGTATATAGTAACTTTAACTATTCAAAAAATGCAGATGTTACGTCTGATAAGGAGTTTTCGCTTACTGTTTATAGCGGAACATGGTCTATGGTAACCGAAAACAGTGTCAGAAGCACTTTGGCTATAAATGCGACTGCTCAAAACGGCACTTTAGTGCTTGCCGGTGATGCAAAGATTCGTCCGGCAAAGGCGTCTGCCCCGAGAGTTACCGCTACTGCTGAAGGTGCAAAGCTTTCGTTTGCGGCGGTAGAATACGCTCCGGAGTATGTAGTTTATAAGAATGGCGAGGTTATCGGTTACACAACCGAGCTTACATATCTCGACACAACGTGGACTTCCGATGATGTATCTGCCAAATACGCTGTTGCAGGTTACGTAAACGGCGCGTGTATCGGCGATGCAAGTGTTGCTACTGCGCTCAAAGCTGCGGCAGATGAGGGGTATATGACCTTTAAAGATTATGACGTATATCAGACCGCCGAGCCTCTTGATGCGCCTCCTATGACTTATGAGGCATGGATACGCGTCCCGGATGGCAAAGCCTCGGGTTGTATTATCGCAAACGCAAACGGACCGTATTATCACGGTTTCTGGCTTCAGATCAATAAAAAAGGTTGTCCGGTGCTCAAGTTTTATGACAAGGTGCCGGAT
>JAZQEH010000060.1:0-20660 GCA_045538895.1 Eubacteriales bacterium | reverse complement strand
TTTTAAGCCCTTGCCGCATTTTGATTTTAATATTTTTAATATAAAGTAAAAAATTATTTCTTTTTATTTTTTGCTTTTATTTTTTACTTGCGGTCTGACGCGTTTGTCAGCACTCTGAAGCGACTCAACGAGTCGCTTTTTTCTTTTCTATAAACTTTACAACGCACGCTGCGGCTACTCCGCAAAGTGCACCGATTACGATTCCTCCTAAAACGTCGGTCGGATAATGTACACCGAGATAGAGCCGTGAAAATGCAATTAAAAATGCTAAAACCAAAGTCGGCAAAGAGTATTTTTTAGGTGCAAAAATAAGAATAACCGTTGCAAACGCAAACGATGCCGCCGTATGTCCCGACGGAAACGAAAAATCGCTCTGCGGACCGATAAGACTTGTAAGACCTTCGATAACTTCATACGGACGCACACGTGCAACAATTCTCTTTATAAGAATATTGACCGCCAGCAGATCAAATATAAGCGAAAGGGAAGTTGCAAGACCTATTTTTCTTGTTTTCGGCAAAATGAGAAGTACAAGCGAAATAAGTATCCAGAGTATGCCTGCGTTACCGAGAGTTGTTATAAATTTTACAATGGGTGTGAGCCATTCTGCACGTAAATTTTCTTGTATCCATAAAAGTATATTTGCTTCCATGTCTGCTCCTTTTAAGTAGGGGCGATTATCAATCGCCCGTTTGTAAAACATCTAATGCCGGCTTTTCGGGCGATTAATAATCGCCCCTACTCAGCGAGTTTAACACAAAAATGTGAAAAAATCAATATATATTATAATTATATATAATAATATACTTGAAATATAAATTAGCTTATGTTATAATTTATACTGTATTACTGTAAAATCGACTATTTAAAGAAAGGAGAAAGAATATGTATTCATTCAACGAACTGAAAGAAATATGGCAAGCAGTTTATGAATCTATCGGAAGCGTTTTTTCGGCTTCGTCAACAGAACTGTGGTTCAAGGAAATCCGCCTTGTTTATCTTGACAATACGCTTGCACTTATGACAATTCCGTCTGACTTCAAAAAGCAGATTCTGGATACAAAATTTCCCGACGTATTAAAAGAACATTTTTATAACTGCCTCGGCTTTGAAGTAGAAACCGAGCTTATTTCGGGAATTTCACATGAAATTACCAATGCTGAAGAAGCACAGCTCCTTTACGAAAGCTACATGGAGGAAAAACGCAAGAGCGACATTGAGGAATCCCAAAAGCAGATGGAGCGTGCGGTAAAGGTTATTTCTCCCGAAAAAAAATCTACATCTTATTACACATTTGAAAACTTCATTCAGGGTGACTCAAATAAATTTGCATATGCGGCATGCTATGCAATAGCGCATAACGATGAGGTTACCTACAATCCGCTTTTCATTCACGGTAAAAGCGGCCTTGGCAAAACCCACCTTATGTATGCGATTATAAACACGCTTCTTGAAAAGGACCCATCACAGAAGGTTATATATATAAAGGGTGAAGAATTTACAAACAGCCTTGTTGATGCAATCAAAAACGGTACAACAGAGCAGTTCAGAGAAAAGTACCGAACAGCTGACATTCTGCTTGTAGACGATATTCAGTTTATTGCAGGCAAAAACGCAACACAGGATGAATTTTTCCATACTTTCAATATTTTATATGAAGCACAGAAGCAGATAATTGTTACATGCGACCGCCCGATTTACGAAATGAAAAATCTCGTTGAACGTATCAAGACACGTCTTGAGTGGGGACTTTCTGCTGACATTACTCCCCCTGACAAGGAGCTTCGTATTGCGATTATCGAGAAAAAGGCAGAAGAAGCAAATCTTCCGCTCACAGATGAAATCATCGAATACATGGCGGAAAAGCTTAAAGACAACATCCGTCTTATCGAAGGCGGCATCAAAAAGCTTTCGGCAATCCGATTTATTATGGGCAAGGAGCTTACACTTAACCTTGTCAAGAGTCAGATAGCCGACCTTATTCCTACCGAAGAGCCTAAAAGTGCAAAAATAGACAAGATAATCATGCAGGTCTGCGACAAGTACAACATTTCAAAAGAAACCATTATAGGTAAAAGACGTACCGCGCATATCGTAACTGCAAGACACGTCTGCATGTACGCACTCCGCGAAACTATTGAAATGACATATGTAGACATCGCCTCTATTTTCTCCTGCGACCATACCTCGGTTATGGCGGCTATTAAAAAAATAGAACGTGAAAAAGGTGAAAAAAAGGAGTTCAGTGAAGATTTAAATTCACTTATCAAGGATTTAAAGGAATCGCTTGCATAAATTAAATTCAGCAGGCAGTTGGAGCCAAGGTTGGAGCCAAGTTTTCCACATAGTTACATATGTTTTTACACACATTCAAAATGTGGAAAAAGTTACCCATTGAATAACTCGTTTTTATACACATCCAAACGATTTTGAAAAAGTCTGATTTTTCCTTTAGCGATAAGGCTTTGAAAGTTATCCACATTTTTAAGGCGTTCTACTATTACTACTACAAAAAATAATTATTATCTTTTATAAAACGGAGCTACGAAATGAAAATCAAATTTGAAAAAGCAAAAATGCTTGAAAAGCTCTCCCGTGCAATGGGTGCAGTTTCGCAAAAGAATACCCATCCGTTTACCGAAGGTGTTCTGCTCGAAACCTGTGAGGACGGACTCAGGATGTCTACATACGACATGGAAAAGAGCGTTAAGGCACTTGTTGAGGCTGAAGTTGTTATCGAGGGTGCTTGCGTAATCAATGCGCAGCGTTTGCTCAGCATCGTGCGTATTCTCCCCGAAAGTGTTATCACTCTTTCTGTTGACGAAAATCTTGTTGCAACAATCAAGAGTGGCAGAAGCTCTTTCTCGCTTCATGCACTTCCTGCAAAGGATTTTCCGAAGATGCCTCACATTGCAGGTAAAGAGTCCTTTACCATTGAGCAGTGCGCACTCAAGAAAATGATTGTCAAGACTGCACATTCTATCGCACAGCTTGACCAGCGTCCCGTACTTTGCGGTGCATTCTTCCGTCTTGAGCAGGACAATATCCGTGTAGTAAGCTGCGATGGCTGTACGCTTTCGCTCTGCAATCTTCACACTCCCATCGTTACCGTTATTGATAAGCTTGAAAGAACCTCGTTTATCATCCCCGGTAAGACAATAACCGAGCTTGTAAAGATGCTTTCCGATGATGCAGGCGAATTTGTAACAATCATGGTTACAAACAAGAACATTATTTTTAATATGGAAAATCTTGTGTTCTCCTCACGTCTTGTTGAGGGTGAATACGTTGATTATGACCGTCTTATTCCCCGTGACCAGCCCATTGAGGCTATTGTTGACGCAAAGGAATTTCAGGATGCACTTGAGCGTGCCGCACTTATCTCCGAAGAGAAGATCGCAGGCAATACAAAGAATTATGTAAAGCTTTCTTTTGTTGAAAATTCGCTCCAGATAACATCAAAGAGTGCAAACGGCAATATTTTTGAGGAGATTTCATGCGAGCATACGGGTGATGACCTTGTTATAGGTTTTAACTGCCGTTACCTTATTGATACCATGCGTTCGATAACCTCCGAAAAGATTAAAATCAAGCTTATCACTCCCAATATGAGTGCA
Source organism: Eubacteriales bacterium (assembly GCA_045538895.1). Lineage (GTDB taxonomy): Bacteria > Bacillota > Clostridia > Oscillospirales > CAG-272 > UMGS902. Next base: position 17,043 of record JAZQEH010000060.1, on the reverse strand, counting down.
ACCATCGAGCCTATCGACGATGAAGCTGAGGATCAGTACCTCTACATGGTTCTCCCGCTTAAGATGAAAGACTAAAAAAATACTTGGGGTATTTTTAAGGAAAATACCCCAAACCCCAAAACCTTTTTAAAAAAATAATAGTTATTCTTTGGTACTTTCTTCTTAAGAAAGTACACTCCTCGTTATGATTTTAAAGAAAATAGAACTTCATAATTTCCGTTTGTGTGAGAATGGGAATATAGATTTTTCAGACGGTGTGAATTTGCTTTACGGCAGGAATGCCGAGGGCAAGACCAACGTACTTGAGGCTATATACTTTTTTGCACGCGGCAAAAGCTTTCGGGGCGGCAAGGATGCGGATATTGTAAGATTTGGTGAGGACGGATACAGTTTAAAAATCGTTTTTGAAAGAAAAGACGGTGAATATACGCTTGAGTACCGATATTACGACGGGCAAAGGCAAAGACTTTGCAACGGTGTAAAGGTCAGCGTAAAGGAGCTTATCGGCAAATTCAATGCGGTTTTGTTCTGTCCCGACCATCTTTCAATAATAAAAAGTGCGCCGAGTGCCAGAAGAGAGTTTCTTAATATTGCGCTTTCACAGATTTCGCCCGAATACGTCGCTTTGCTTGCAGAGCATAAAAAACTCACCGAGAGCAAAAATGTGCTTTTAAAAAGTGAAGATAACATCGACATGGCTTTAATCGCCGCTTACAACGAAAAATTAGCCTTTACGAACGCAAAAATCTATGAGATGCGGTTTGATTATGTAGAAAAACTGTCAAAAAGCGTTAAAGCGACTATAAAAGAGATAAGTCAGGGCAGAGAAGAAGCTGAAATTGTTTATAAAAGTGATATATCTGCCGAAAATTCCCGTATTTTTGATGCTAAAATATATTATGAACAGCTTTTAAGAGAAAATTTAAGCCGTGAAATAGCCGCAAAGATGTGTATTGTGGGTGTTCAGCGTGATGATATTTATTTTACGATAAATTCACTTGATGCACGTCAGTTTGCGTCGCAGGGGCAGCAACGCTCGCTTGCACTTGCACTTAAAATAGGTGAGGGTGAGATTATTGCACTTGAAAAAGGTGAGTCGCCCGTGTATCTTTTCGATGATGTTTTGGGTGAGCTTGACGAGGAAAGAAAAAAATACGTTCTCTCACGTACAAACGGTCGGCAGATGATTGTAACCGCCTGCGAAAAAGGCGATTATATAAAGCTCGATAACCTTAAAATGATATACGTAGAAAAGGGAAGCTACGAAGAAGAGTAAAAATGTCAGAACTTTTTGAAAAAAGTTCCGACACCTCAAAAACTTTTAATAGTTATTCTTTGGTTCTTTCTTTTTAAGAAAGAACTCCCCCGTTCTCCCCGTTCTACAAGGAGTTCTAACCATGTATTTACATGCAGGAAACAATAAAATAATTCGCACAAAGAGCATTATAGGTATATTTGATATGGACAATGCAACTATGGGTGCCGATACACGCAATTTTTTAAAGCGTGTTCAGAATGACGGTGCACTTGAAATATCAAAAGAAGATATACCTAAATCAATGATTTTGTATTATAAAAATAAAAATATAAAGCAAACAGCGGTTTGTATTTCACAGCTTTCAAGCTTTTCAATTGCAAGCCGTGCAAAGAAATCAATTGAATAAGAAATTTTATCTGTCATCCTGAGGCATTGCCGAAGGATCTGCTCGCCTTAAGGCGAGTCTTAAGGCAAACCTTGAGGTTTGCAGATTCTTCTTCGCTACGCTCATCAGAATGACACATATTGTTTTGAACTTTCGTTCTTTATTCAATCGATTTACGAAAAGGAGAAACCAATGGAAGAGATGTTAAACCAAAACACCTATGATGACAGTCAGATACAGGTGCTTGAGGGACTCGAGGCGGTAAGAAAACGTCCGGGTATGTACATCGGTACAACGTCGGAAAAGGGACTTCACCATCTTGTTTACGAGATTGTGGACAACTCTATTGACGAGGCACTCGCAGGCGAGTGCAAGCAGATCACAGTAGAAATTCATACTGACGGAAGCGTTTCCGTATGTGACGACGGTCGAGGAATACCGAGCGGTATTCATCCGACCAAGGGAGTGCCGACACTTGAGGTAGTATACACAATGCTTCATGCAGGCGGCAAGTTCGGCGGCGGCGGATACAAGATTGCAGGCGGTCTGCACGGTGTTGGTGCGTCGGTTGTAAACGCACTTTCCGAGTGGCTTGAAATCGAAAACTACAATAACGGCAAAAAATGCACCGAGCGTTTTGAAAAGGGTAAAATTGCCCGTCCTTTCCATGAAGAAGAGGATACAAGCGGTCGTCACGGCGTTTACGTGCGTTTCAAGCCCGACCCCGAAATCTTTACCGATACGACTACATTTGTTTATGAGATACTGCTTAAGCGTATGCGTGAGCAGGCTTTCCTCAATGCAGGCGTGCATATCGTGCTCCGTGATTTGAGAGAAACTCCCGCTATAGAGGACGACCTTTGCTATGACGGCGGTATTGTAAATTTTGTTGAGTATATAAATCATGAAAAAGCGGCTTCTCCTATTCATGAAAAGATTATTTATATAACAGGTAAAAAGGGTGACACCGTTGCGGAAGTTGCACTGCAGTACAACGACAGCTACAGCGAAGCTATTGTTGCATTTGCAAACAACATGTCAACCATTGACGGCGGTACTCACGTTGACGGCTTCAAGCTTGCACTTCTCCGTGTAATAAAGACCTATGCGGAAAAACTCAAGCTCCGCAAGGAAAAGGATCCTAAGCTTGAATATAAGGACGTGCTTGAGGGACTTTGTGCGATTATCAGCGTAAAGCTCACTGATGCACAGTTTGAGAGCCAGACAAAGGCAAAGCTCGGTAACAGTGACGTTAAAACTCTGGTAAACCAGATTGTAGGCGAAAAACTCGAGGAATTCTTTGAGGAAAACCCCTCCGAGGCAAAGCAGATTATTGAAAAAATCATATCCGCTTCGCTTGCAAGAGAGGCGGCACGCAAGGCACGTGAAAACGTTCGCCGCAAGGGTGCTTTGGAGCATACAACTCTTCCCGGTAAGCTTGCCGACTGTCAGTCAAAATCCAAGGAACTCACCGAGCTTTACCTCGTAGAGGGAGACTCTGCGGGTGGTAGTGCAAAGAGCGGACGTGACTCACGTTATCAGGCAATTCTGCCGCTTCGCGGTAAAGTTTTAAACGTTGAAAAGAGCCGTGCCGACAAGGTTTACGGCAACGAGTCGCTTACACCTATCATTGCGGCACTCGGTTGCGGTATCGGTGACAGCTTTAATCTTGAAAAACTCCGTTACGGCAAAATCATAATCATGGCCGATGCCGACGTTGACGGCTCGCACATTCAGATTCTGTTGCTCACGTTCTTCTACAGACATATGAAAGAGCTTATCGAGCAGGGACATATCTTCCTTGCAATGCCTCCGCTTTATAAGGTGCATGACGGTAAGCGTCAGAGATATGCGTATTCGGATGCTGAGCGTGATGAAATCATCGCCGAATGGGGTGCATCTTCACGTATCAAGGCAGACCGCTATAAAGGTCTTGGTGAAATGAATGCCGACCAGCTTTTTGAAACCACCATGGACCCAAAAACACGTACTCTCAAGCTTGTTACTATCGAAGATGCTATTGCATGCGACCAGATTTTCTCTGTTTGCATGGGTGACAAGGTAGAGCCAAGACGTGAATTTATAGAGAAAAACGCAAAGTTTGCAGAAAATCTTGATATATAATGCGGCTCCGTCTACCTGCTGAAAATATGCAACAGTTCCGCCGCGTTATGTATTTGCCTCATCGGCTAAAAGCCGATGGTTTTGGTAAAACACGGCAAATACTTGTACAAAGTTACTGTATAAACTTTTTGTACAAGCATTTTTCGACTTTCCACATATTAACACACATTTAAAAAGCTTTACGCATATGACATTGGATATGTTTTCCACATTTCCACATATAAAAGTTTTCCACAGTAAAAAATGTGAATAATGTGGAAAAAGTATAGTTTTTTAAATAATAGGCTTCCCCCTGGGGGGAAGCTGTCAGCGGAGCTGACTGATGAGGGGTTTGTAAAAAACAATTATAACGCCGTTTGAAAACGGCTACCCCTCATCCGATGCTACGCATCACCTTCCCCCAAGGGGGAAGGCAAAAATATAATGAACAAAACAAAAAACCGTAAACTTACGAGTAATTCTAAAACTCTAAGAAAAAACATGACACCTGAAGAAAAGCATTTGTGGTATGATTTTTTTAAAAAATTACCTGTAACAATAAACCGCCAGAAGGTTATTGGAAATTATATTGTAGATTTTTATTGTGCCGATAAAAAAACTGTAATAGAACTTGACGGTTCACAGCATTTTGAAAGCGAAAATGATGTTTTGAGGGACAAATATTTAGAAAGCCTCGGTATAAAGGTTTTAAGATATTGGAATAAAGATTTACACAATAATTTCAAAGGTGTATGTGAAGACATTGAAAAGCATTTAGAAATAAAATACTAACATTTTCAAAAGTTTTTGAAAGGTTTTAGGAAAACTTTTTTTAAAAAGTTTTCCTATAATAAAAAATTAAAATGGCTAAAAAGAACACGATTTTAAGTGAATCAATTGAATTTCCGGACCAGAAAATAATACCCATAAATATGGAAAAGCAGGTACGTCAGGGATTTATCGAGTATTCGATGAGCGTTATCACGTCCCGTGCGCTTCCCGACGTGCGTGACGGTATGAAACCCGGTCAGCGTCGTATTCTCTATGCGATGTATGAGGACAACCTCACTTTTGACAAGCCTTTCCGTAAGTCGGCTACAACAGTAGGTAACGTGCTTGGTAGATATCATCCCCACGGTGACGCTGCAGTATACGGCACAATGGTACGTATGGCGCAGCCTTTCTCCTACCGCTATCCGCTTATCAAGGGACAGGGTAACTTCGGTAACGTAGACGGCGACGGTGCCGCTGCTTACCGTTATACAGAGGCAAAGCTTTCAAAAATTGCCGACGTAATGATGACCGACATCGAAAAAGACGTTGTCGACATGATGCCTAACTTTGACAATACACGTATGGAGCCTACCGTGCTCCCCAGCCGTTTTCCCAATCTGCTTGTTAACGGTGCTGTGGGTATTGCAGTTGGTATGGCAACCAATATCCCCACACATAACCTCGGCGAGGTTATCGACGGCACACTTGCCATGATGGATAACCCCGATATCACGGTTGACGAGCTTCTTGAATACATCAAGGGCCCCGACTTTCCGACATATGCAACAATTTACGGTACCAAGGGTATCCGTGACGCATACGAAACGGGTAAGGGACGTGTGGTAGTACGTGCAACTGCCGAAATTGATGAAGAGGAAAACTCCATCATTTTCACCGAGATTCCCTACATGGTAAACAAGTCACAGCTTGTTAAAAACATAGCCGACCTTGTTAACGATAAGCGTATCGAGGGCATCACCGACATCCGTGACGAAAGCGGTCAGGCAGGTATGCGAATTGTGGTTGACTGCCGCCGTGATGCAAATGCACAGGTAATTTTGAATCAGCTTTACCGTTTCTCCGAGCTTCAGAGCACGTTCTCCGTAAACATGCTTGCGCTTGAAAACGGTGTGCCGAAGATTTTCACTCTTAAGGAAATTCTCCGCAACTACATTTCTTTCCAGGAAGAAATTATTACACGTCGCACAAAGTTTGACCTTGATAAAACGCTTGCGGAAAAGCATATCTACGAGGGCTACAAGATTGCGCTTGACCACATCGACGAGATAATCGAGCTTATCAAGAAGAGCGAGTCTGTTTCTGCGGCAAAGGCTGCTTTGATGGAGCGTTTCCTGCTCTCCGACCGTCAGGCACAGGCTATTGTCGAGATGACTTTAGGACGTCTTAGCGGCATGGAGCGTCAGAAGATTGAGGACAGACTTAAATACCTCACCGAAAGAGCAGAGGAGCTTCAGGGCATTCTCGACTCCGAGGAGAAGATAAGAAACATCGTTAAGGAAGAGCTTACCGAAATCAAGGAGAAGTTCGCCGATGAACGCCGTACCGTGATTGTAGAGGCTGAGGACGAAATCGATCTTGAGGATCTTATCGAGCGTCACGCATGCGTGCTTACTCTTACAAACGCAGGCTACATCAAGCGTTTGCCTGCCGACACCTACACCGCACAGCACCGTGGCGGCAAGGGTATCATAGGACAGTCGGTAAAGGAAGAGGACTTTATCGAAAAGGTTATCGTAACAAACAGCCATTCGCACATACTATTCTTTACCAACCGCGGCAGAGTTCATATGCGCAAGGCATACCAGATTCCCGAGGGTTCAAGAACTGCAAAGGGTTCAAACATCATAAATATGCTTGATATTGAGCAGGGCGAGAGAGTTACCGCAATGATTGAGGTTGCCGAGTTTGTTGACGAGGCGTTCCTCACCATGGTAACAAAGCGTGGTATTATCAAGCGTACGCTTCTTTCCGAGTACGCATACCACCGCAAGGGCGGTAAGATTGCACTTTCGCTTGACGAAAATGACGAGCTTGTATTTGTTAAGCTCACAACGGGCGATACCGAGCTTGTTATTGCAACTCATGAGGGTAACGCAGTCCGCTTTGACGAAAACGAAGCAAGAGCCATGGGCCGTACCGCACGTGGCGTAATCGGTATCAGAGTTTCGGATGACGACTACGTTTGCGGTGTAGCTCTCGTTGAGGAGGGCAAAAAGCTTGTGACCATCACCGAAAACGGCTACGGTAAGCTCTCCGAGTTTGATGAGTTCCGCCTTATGAAGAACCGTGGCGGCAAGGGCGTTGCAGCACACAAGATTTCGGATAAAACAGGATATCTCACCTCTATTGCAACGGTTGACGAGAGTGATGACCTTATGCTTATCACAAACGAGGGTACAATTATCCGTATCCCCGTTAGCGGCATCAACACATATTCGCGTACCGCAGGCGGCGTAATCGTTATGCGTCTTGACGAGGGTGCAAAGATAGTAAACTTTGCAAAGGTTGCCAAGGCTGACGATGACGAGCTTGAAGCGGTGCAGGCGGTTGAGGAAAATGCAAATGAAGAAGCTTAAAGTTTTAATTTGCTTTGCTTTGCTTTCGCTTTTGCTTTGCTCATGCGGTGCAAAAATCACGGTTGACGAGGTTAAAGCAGCATTGCCGGAGCTTGTTGAAGCGTCGCAGAGCCTAAACGAAATCTATTTCGGAGAGGGCTTCGGAATTGACGAAAACAATTCTGACGTAAAGGCAAACGGCGGATATTTTTACTGTGACACCTTTGAAAAAGGTCTTAACTCGATAATTGAAATAAAGGAAGCGACGGAAAAGGTGTTCACCCCCGAATATGCAACGATACTCTATCAGGCGGCATTTGAGGGCACCTCAAGCGGAATTTCGGTTGAGGCTGCACGCTACATAGAGGGCGAAATGGGACTCATGCAAAAGGCAGATGCAGACGTATATGAGCTTCCGAACCGCATTTTCGATTATAATACGCTCCAGATAGTCAAGGGCGGCAGTGACAGAGTTACTGTTAAAATTCATACGGTTGCCGAGGGCAAAAATGAGGATATTGAAATGATAGTTGTCCGCTATGGCACCGAGGAGAGCGGTTATTATTACCGCATCGACAGCCCAACGTATTAATAAAAATTATTGTTTAGGGGAGTAGAGGCCCCCTTGCCTAAAGGGGGCTGTCGCCGAACGGCGACTGGGGGATACGTTCTAAACTATTGTTATTACTACGTTTTTACGTATCCCTCCACCGCCAAGGCGGTCCCCCTCCCTTTAGGCAAGGGAGGCAATATAAACATTAATTTACATAATAAAAAAGAGTAAAAAAGAGGAAAAATTATTTTTTAGAGAGGTTTTTCCATTATGGCAACAAAAAAGGTAAAGACTGCTGCAGAGGAGCAGACAGTTGACAAGAAAAAGGCACTTGATACAGCCCTTTCACAGATTTCCAAGGACTACGGCAAGGGTGCTATCATGAAGCTCGGCGAGGGACTCGACGAGGAGGTTGACGCAATCTCTACAGGCTCGATTTCGCTTGACCTTGCTTTGGGTGTAGGCGGTATTCCGCGTGGCAGAATTGTCGAGGTTTACGGCCCCGAATCATCAGGTAAAACCACAGTTGCACTCCACATCATTGCCGAGGCACAAAAGGCAGGTGGAGAAGCGGCATTTATTGATGCCGAGCATGCCCTTGACCCAAGATACGCTAAAAAGCTCGGTGTAAATATCAACGATTTGCTTGTTTCACAGCCCGACTGCGGCGAGGATGCACTCTCCATTGCAGAGGCACTTGCACGTTCCGGTGCGATTGACGTTATCGTTATAGACTCTGTTGCGGCGCTTGTACCACGTCAGGAAATTGACGGTGACATGGGTGCTTCGCACGTGGGACTTCAGGCAAGACTCATGTCGCAGGCAATGCGCAAGCTTTCGGGCGTTGTTGCAAAGAATAACTGTGTAGTTGTGTTTATCAACCAGCTTCGTGACAAGGTTGGCGTAATGTACGGCAATCCCGAGGTTACAAGTGGCGGTAACGCACTTAAATATTATGCCTCCGTGCGTATTGACGTACGTAAAAAGGAGGTACTCAAGAAGTCAGGCGGCGAGGTTTACGGCAATCACGTTAAGTGTAAGGTTGTAAAGAACAAGGTTGCTCCTCCGTTCCGCACTGCAGAGTTTGATATTCTGTTTGGCAAGGGCATTTCAAGACTCAGCGAGGTTATCGAGCTTGGCGAAAAGCTCGGCATAATCAAGAAGAGCGGCTCATGGTTCTCCTACGGCGAGGACAGAATCGGTCAGGGCAAGGACAATGTTAAAAAGTTCCTTGAAACTCATCCCGAAATTGCCGCAGAAATCGAAGAAAAGGTTCGTGCAGCGGCTAAACCCGAGCTTCTTGACGAAGAAATCGAGAACTCTTTTGAGCTTGACGACGATTTCGACGTAAGAGAATTTGAGCTTGACGAGTGATTGTTTCAAGGTTTGTAAGCTGTGACTCGGGCGACGGAGTCAAGATTTATTTTGAGGAAGACGGTGTAAAAAATACGCTTGTTGTTTCCGCCGATGATTTTCTTGCCTCGGGTGTCGGAAAGGGCAGTGTAACCGAGGAGTGCAAGAGTCTTTTGCTTGATGCCGCAAAGCGTTATGCCGCAAGGCGTGCCGCCATTCGCATCATAACCGCGGGGCAATGCTCAAAGAAAAGACTTTACGAAAAGCTTCGGGTGAGAGGTTTTTCACATGAATGTGCAAAAAATGCGTCAGATTTTGTCGCCGCACAAGGCTACATAGACGAGGATTGGCAGATAGAAAGCTATCTTGGTGACCTTGTTGAAAAAAGATACATCGGCAGACGAAAGCTTATCCCGATGCTCCTTGCAAAGGGTTATTCTCCGTCAGCCGTTGCACGTGTGATTGATGAAAAATACACCGATGAGGATTTTTTGCTTTACAGAAAAAAATTTCTCGAAAAAACCTTTAAAGGCAAAACACCCACCGCAGAAGAAATAAAAAAAGCCCTGTATAAACAGGGGTACTAAAGCATCAAAATTTTTGGAAAGGGTATGGGAAAAACTTTTTATAAAAAGGTTTTCCCATTTATTCCTCCGCTATATGAAAATAGGATTTGTTTCGCTCGGTTGCTCCAAAAATCTGGTTGACACCGAGGTAATGTTAAAGATTTTAGCCGATTCGGGATACGAGATTACCCCCGATGAAACCGAGGCTGATATAATCGTTGTCAACACCTGCGGCTTTATCCAGAGCGCAAAGGAAGAAGCGATTGAAAATATTTTAGACGTAGCATGGCTTAAGAAAAACCGCAGTCTTAAGGGAATTATTGCAACAGGCTGCCTTGCCGAGAGATACCGTGAGCAGATATTAAGTGAAATGCCCGAGGTTGATGCAGTGCTTGGCACAGGCTCCTATCACAAGATAGCCGAGGCTGTAAAGGCGGTTGCAAACGGTGAAAAGTACACCTCCTTTGAGGACAAGAACTGCTCTCCGCTCGGCGGCGAGAGAGTGCTTACAACTCCCGAATACACCGCTTATTTAAAGGTTGCGGAGGGCTGCGACAATAAATGTACGTATTGTGCAATTCCGCTTATCCGTGGCAAAATGCGTTCACGCAGAATTGAGGATATAGTCAACGAGGCAAAGGAGCTTGAGAAAATCGGCGTTAAGGAGCTTAACCTTATCGCACAGGACACCTCACGCTACGGCCTTGACATATACGGTGAGTATAAGCTTGCCGAGCTTGTTAAAAGAATTTGCGATGAAACGGAAATCCCGTGGATTCGCCTGCTTTACCTCTATCCCGATAAAATTACTGATGAGCTTATCGCAGTTATGCGTGATAATGACCGTGTATGCAAGTATGCTGATATCCCTGTGCAGCACATCAGCGACAACATGCTCTCTGCAATGAACCGCCATGGCGACAGCAAAACCATTCGTGACTGCATTGCAAGACTCCGCCGTGAAATTCCAGATATCACTCTTCGCACAACGGCGATAGTCGGCTTCCCCGGTGAAACAGATGAGGATTTCACCGCACTTTGCGAGTTCGTCAAGGAAGTGGAGTTTGACCGCTTCGGTGCGTTCACCTACTCCGAGGAGGAGGGAACGGCGGCGGCAGAATTTGACAATAAGGTTGACGAGCAGACAAAGCAGGATCGCTACGATACGCTTATGCGTGTGCAGCTTGCCGTTTCGGAAAAGAAGCTTGCTTCAATGGTGGGCAAGAAATTGCAGGTGCTTTGCGAGGGCTTTGACACCGTTTCGGGTGTGCACTTCGGACGCAGCCGTGCCGATGCCCCCGACGTTGACGGTAAAATCTACTTCACCGCACCTAAAAAAATCCGTGCAGGCAGAATGGTCGAGGTGGAGATTACCGAGGCGCTGGACTACGATTTGTTTGGAGAAATGAAATAATTGCAAGGGAACTTTTTATAAAAAGTTCCCCTGCACCCTTCAAAAATTTTTGAAAAGTATATGGCTACACCATTTTACTTTCAGTTAAAAGTTTTGCGGGGGTGTGGGGGTGCTTTTACAAAAGCATCCCCGCAAAAAAGCAAAAAGGAGAAAAAAATGAAACTTAATCTTCCCAATAAGCTTACGCTGCTTCGTTGCGTGCTTGTGCCGATATTCCTCGGTGTGCTTATTATTCCCGAGAACGTTTTTGTTGCGTGTCTTGGCGCTGCCGCACTTTTCGGCATAGCCTCCTACACCGACATGCTTGACGGTAAAATTGCCCGCAGAGACAATCTGATTACCAATTTCGGCAAGTTTATGGATCCGCTTGCGGACAAGCTGCTTGTATTTGGAGCGTTGCTCGGCATACTTTACCGTTTTGAGAACATCCGCCCTGTATTTATCTGGTGTGCGTTTATCGTAATTTTCCGTGAGCTTGCGGTTACCTCGATGCGTCTTGTTGTATCGGGTGCAAGCGGCAAGGTTATTGCGGCAAAGATGATAGGCAAGGTTAAAACGGTTATTCAGATTATTGCGATGCTTGTCTGCATGCTTGAGCCTGTCGCAATGGAGCTTATCGAGGGCTACAGCGTGCCTGTTGCAAGCTACGTTTCAATGATTGCAATGGCAATTATCACCCTCGTTTCGGGCATTGATTACATAAAGAGCTATTGGGAGTATATTAATCCTAATGAGTAAATGACATAAATTATTGTTTATGGGAGGAACAGCGACGAGCAATAATGTAGGGCGGGGGTTTATCTCCCGCCGCAAGCCGTCATTAGATGTTATACATGCGGCAGGAGCAAGCCCCTGCCCTACAGATTTGTGGTTTCCATTTTACTCCCCTAAACAATAATTTATCTTTCTATTATGTAAAAAAACCTCCGCAGAAGCGGAGGTTTTTCTTTTACTTTTCAACGATTTCGGTCTTGCCGCCCATGTAAGGCTGGAGAGCCTTGGGAATACGGATAACAAACTTGCCGTCACGCATTTCAAGATTGTTTTCGAGGAATGCGATAAGCATTCTCGGAGGAGCAACAACGGTGTTGTTAAGTGTGTGTGCAAGGTACTTCTTGCCGTCGGCACCCTTAACTCTGATACCGAGGCGGCGAGCCTGTGCATCACCGAGGTTGGAGCATGAGCAAACCTCAAAATACTTGCCCTGCTTCGGCGACCATGCTTCAACGTCATAGGATTTAACCTTGAGGTCGGCGAGGTCACCCGAGCAGCACTCGAGTGTACGAACAGGGATATCCATAGAGCGGAAAAGCTCAACAGAGTAGCTCCACATCTTGTGGAACCATTCCATAGACTCTTCAGGCTTACAGATAACGATCATTTCCTGCTTTTCAAACTGGTGGATACGGTAGATACCTCTCTCCTCGATGCCGTGAGCACCCTTTTCCTTGCGGAAGCAGGGGGAATAGCTGGTGAGAGTGTGGGGGAGAGTCTTTTCATCTGTGATGGTGTCGATGTACTTACCGATCATCGAGTGCTCGGAGGTACCGATGAGGTAGAGGTCCTCACCCTCAATCTTGTACATCATTGCGTCCATTTCCTCAAATGACATAACGCCTGTAACAACGTTTGAGCGAATCATAAAGGGAGGGATGCAGTAGGTAAAGCCCTTGTCAATCATAAAGTCACGTGCATATGCGGTAACTGCACTGTGAAGACGTGCGATATCGCCCATGAGGTAATAGAAGCCCTCGCCTGCAACTCTGCCTGCGGCTTCCTTGTCGATACCGTTGAAGTGAGCCATGATATCGGTGTGGTAGGGGATTTCAAAATCAACAACAGTCTTTTCGCCAAAGCATTCAACCTCAACGTTTTCGCTGTCGTCCTTACCTACGGGAACGCTTTCGTCAATGATGTTGGGAATCTTCATCATAACTTCTTTAAGGCGAGCTTCAACCTCTGCTTCTTCTTTTTCAAGAGCCGCAAGCTCCTCAGCCTGCTTTGTAACAAGCTGCTTCTTTTCTTCAGCCTCTTCACGCATACCCTTGCCCATGAGCATACCGATTTCCTTGGAAACCTTGTTGCGGTTTGCACGCAGGTCATTTGCGCGGGTGTTAGCCGCACATTTACGGTTGTAGAGGTCGATAGCCTCGTCAACGAGGGGAAGCTTTGAATCCTTGAACTTCTTTCTGATGTTTTCTTTTACAAGCTCGGGATTTTCACAAATAAATCTGATATCAAGCATTTTATATAAGCCCTTTCGGAAATTTTTCTTACATTATATTATCGCTCAAAAATAGAATAATGTCAAGGTTTTTCTAAAGTAAATTATAGTTTAGGGGAGTAATAAAGGCTCCCTCAGACGAGGGAGCTGTCAGCGGAACGCTGACTGAGGGAGGGAAAAAGTAACAATTAGAAAGGTTCCCTCCTTTCGTCGCCTTGCGGCGCCACCTTCCTCGTCTGAGGAAGGCTTGATAATGTAAACATTAATTTATCTTATCAATTCAACCAAAAAGGAGCCTTTCGGCTCCTTTTTTTAAAACTCATAGTCCATGCAAACGCGGCACTTTACCACGCTTTTTACATAGGTTGCTGCTGCAACGTGTGCAGGGTGATCCTTGTAAACGTCATAGTCTGCAGGGGATTCCATTGTGCTGTCGAGCAGCAGATCCGCATTGCTCGAAGCCATGGGAGTTGTCACAACGGTGAGCTCACGAAGACCGGGAACAACGCCTACAAGTGCTTCAAGCTCTGCCTTAATTTTCTTTGCGGCAGCCGCCTTTTCGTCGGAGGAAAGTTCGTCCTTAAACTGCCATACAAGTACATGTCTAACCATTTTTATATCTCCATTTCAATAAAATAATACAATAAAACCTTGTTTTTAAGGCGGACATGTGCCGACTTAAAAACTCCTTAAAGGTTGCGAGCGGTGAGCGACCTTTAGGTCGTTAGGAACCATAGGTTCCTTTTAGGCTGCGAGACTTGCAACCTGACCACTTTAAATATTCAATATCACAGGCAAGATCATAGGCTTGCGATGTGTTTTTTGATAAATAAATCTTGCAAGCTGGTCACGCACGGTGTTTTTCATTTCAACCCAGTCAATGCGGCGCTTGTCAATACACTTTTCAACAGCATCAAGAGAAACACGCTTCATTTCCTCCATCAGCTCTTCACTTTCACGCACGTAAATAAATCCGCGTGAAATTATTTCAGGGCCCGAAACCACAAAACCGTCGGTCATGTCAACGGCACAAACCACCACGATAAGGCCGTCCTGCGACAGATGCTTGCGGTCACGCAGCACTATGCTTCCGACGTCGCCGACACCGATACCGTCAATCAGCACCTTGCCCGACGGTACCGTACCGTTGAACCGTGCGCCGTCAACGTCAATTTCGAGCACCTTGCCGATGTCCGAAACAAAGATGTTTGTATCGTCCATACCCATTTCAAGTGCGAGTTTGCGATGTGCGTCAAGATGGCGAAGCTCGCCGTGTATCGGCATGAAATACTTTGGTTTTGTGAGCGCATGCATGAGCTTAAGCTCCTCACGGCACGCATGTCCCGAAACGTGAACGTCTGTTTCGGGGTCGTTCATAACCGCAACGTTGCTTGCGATAAGTGCATTTATAATCTTACCAACCGACTTCTCGTTGCCGGGGATAGCAGTGGCACTGATAACAACAAGGTCATTTTTACCGAGCGTGATGCGGTCATGTGCACCGAACGCAAGGCGGTATAGCGCACTCATAGGCTCACCCTGACTGCCGGTTGTAACAAGAGTAACCTTGTTTTCGGGGTAACGGTTTACGTCTTTTATGTCGATAAGCGTGTCCTTGGGCACGTCCATGTAGCCAAGCTCACTTGCGGCATCTATTATGTTGACCATGCTTCGTCCGAGCATGGCAACCTTGCGTCCGTACTGTGCCGAAAGTGAAATTATCTGCTGAACACGGTGTACGTTTGAAGAAAACGTAGCAATGACAATGCGTTTATCCTCATTACGCATAAAGATATCGCCGAGCGACTTGCCCACCTTTTTCTCTGACGGTGTAAAGCCGGGACGTTCTGCATTAGTGGATTCACACATGAGCAGCAGCACGCCCTCGTTGCCGATTTCGCCGATGCGTGTAATGTCCATCATTTTGCCGTCAATCGGTGTCATGTCAAGCTTGAAGTCGCCCGTGTGGAACAGCGTACCAAGCGGAGTGCGGATGGCTATGGCACATGCGTCGGCTATTGAGTGGTTGACACGTACAAACTCGGCGGTAAGCTTGCCGAGCTTAACTGTGTCGCCTGCTTCAACCGAGTGAAGATGCGGTTTTTCGGGGAGCTTATGCTCTTCAAGCTTGCGTTCAACAATGCCGATAGTAAGCTTTGTGCCGTAGATATCGGGGTTAATCGAGCGAAGCACATACGGCAGTGAGCCGATATGGTCCTCGTGACCGTGAGTGAGCAGAATGGCACGGATTTTGTCCTTGTTCTTTTCGAGGTAGCTTACGTCGGGGGTAACAAGGTCGATGCCGAGCATATCCTCATCGGGGAACGCAACTCCGCAGTCGATGATTATGATATCGTCCTCATACTCAATCATCGTCATGTTTTTGCCTATCTCATGCAAGCCGCCGAGCGAGGCAATATGCAACTTCGATGTAATCTTCGGAGCGGTTTTCTTCTTTCTATTATAATATCTGCGTCTTGGTTTCGGTTTTGCGGTATCCTTTAGGGCAACGTCCTCTTTAGGCAGAACCTTTTTCTTTCGTTTATTGGTTTTTGCTGCGGGGGCTTTGTATTCTTTTTTCTGTTTTTCTGTCATAAAATCTCCTTTGCATGAAAATAAAACTGTCACACAGGCAGTTTAAAAAAGTATATCTCTGTGATGCAATCCGCAAAAACGCACAGGCGGAGCATGGCTACAGAGTAATTGTTAAACGGACACATAAATTATATATATTATACTCTTTTTAAAAGTATTTTGCAATAGTTAAAAAAAGATAGCGAATATTATTGCAGTAACCGCCCCGAGCAAGACTCCCGAGAGGAAAAAAATCAGTTCTCTCTTTACCGTCTTTTTTCTCCTGCGTTTTGTGGTGTTGAGTGCTACAATTCTGTGAGCCTCATCGACGATTTTAGTATCGTTTTCCGCATTTTTGAAATCTCGCCTTAGCAGGAAGTATGCTTCGTCGAAAATCTCCGAGGAAGTCCCCTTAAGCATGATAACACGTCTTTCGCATCCGCGCATAATACCATCTCCTTTGCTGATATTTTTTCCATTTGTGCCCGATATATGCAAATTAAGATGTAAAAAGCCGTTTTGTTCCTCATTTGCAAAAATGTTTGGGGTTACATTTTTAAGCGATTTAACTATAATGTTAGTAAGAGAAAGGAGTCGGATATGGAACTGCTTAAGATTTCGGAGAGTGCTCTCAAGGTGAGTCTTACACGTGAAGACATGGAGCTATACGATATCGAATTTGACATGCTCGATTATTCAAACATAGAAACACGGCGAGTCATCTGGAGTATTTTAGACGAGGCAAAGCGGACGCTTGGGTTTGAAACGGTGCGTGAGAATATTTACATAAGGGCATTTCGGTGCATGTCGGGCGGATGCGAGCTTTTCGTGTGCCGTGAGGCAAAGGAGAATATATCGCAGCCGCGCATGTTCCGGTTTGACAATGCAGAGCTTTTGATTATGGCATGCAAACGGCTTGAGAATTGCGGTTACGGCAAGGAAAGTAGGTTGTATGCAGGCGATGACGGACGTTTTTATCTTGTGCTTTTTTGCGAGGGCGACACGGTTTTTTTAGATGAAGTTGCTGTGCGTGTAAGGTATTGCGAGGGTTATCTCGGTGAGCATGCAAAGCATGTTTGCAGCGGTGCGGTTAAAGCAATGGCAGATTTGAGGTAAATTAAAGTTTAGGGTTGTAATAAAGGCTCCCTCAGACGAGGGAGCTGTCAGCGGAACGCTGACTGAGGGAGGGAAAAAAGTAACAATTAGAAATGTTCCCTCCTTCCGTCGCCTTACGGCGCCACCTTCCTCGTCTGAGGAAGGCTT